>JANXLW010000120.1 GCA_025354965.1 Betaproteobacteria bacterium | reverse complement strand
CAGCCGTCAGGCAGGTCCACGTCCAGGTCGCTCACCTCCTTGCGAAACGGGAAGTTCTTTTGCCCATGCAGCGACAGCGTGAACACGTTGGCGTCTTTGCGAAAGATGCTGGCCGTGCCATTGCCCTGATGCACGTCCAGATCGATGATTGCTACTTGCATCGGCTGTGTGTCGCCGCCATTGTGTTCGGCTTGCAACAGGCGCGTTGCAACCGCCGCATCGTTGAAGACACAAAAGCCACTGCCCTTGTCGGCATACGAATGATGCGTCCCACCAGCCAGATTGGCGGCAATGCCGTCACGCAATGCCCATCGGCAAGCAGCCACCGTGGCACCGACGGATCGACGCGCGCGTTCACCCATGGCTTCGCTCCAGGGAAAGCCAATCTCGCGCATGGCTTGCGGGCTGATGCTGCCGGTCGTGATCGCCTGCACGTACGCCGGGCTGTGCACCAACGCCAGTTCGTCATCTGTGGCGCGCTGGGCTTGGCTCATCTGCACTGCCGGGTATTCGGCGCGCAGTCGGTCACGAAGCATCTGGTATTTGGCCATCGGAAAGCGATGGCCGGACGGCAGCGGCAGCACAAACTGGTCGGCGTAAAACGCCTTCATGCGGCAATCTGGTCTTTAGAAAACGTGGCTGCCAACTTGTGAAATGTGGGTTGTCGACGGTCTTGGCATGGGTCAGTTTGCTGGTGCAAGGGTTGCGACAACTTCGCTAGCCGAACGTCTGGTAACTTGGCCGGATCTGGAGCGGGTGAAGGGAATCGAACCCTCGTATGAAGCTTGGGAAGCTGCCGTTCTGCCATTGAACTACACCCGCGTTTTGATCATGTATTTTACTTGAACCGCTGCTGCATCAACTCGCCAACGGCAAACTGATCTGGTCGATCCGCGTCATTACCTCGGGTGTCAATTTGGGCGCAACCTCGACTGCGCCGAGATTGTGACGCAATTGTGAGATGTTGGAGGCCCCAGTGATGACTGTGCTCACCCTCGGATTGCGTGCCGTCCATGCAATTGCCAGTTGGCTCAGGCTGCAACCCAGTTCGGTGGCGATGACCTCCAGTTGTGTCAGCGCCGAATTTCTTGCAGCATCGGTGAGCCCCTTCACCAGAAACGCCATGCCTTCCAGGGCACCACGACTACCTGCCGGAACGCCACTGCGGTATTTGCCAGTGAGCAAACCGCTGGCCAACGGACTCCAGGTCGTCAGGCCCAAACCAATGTCTTCAAAAAGCCTTTTGTATTCCTGCTCAACCCGCTTGCGATGAAACAGGTTGTACTGCGGCTGCTCCATGACGGGCTTGTGCAAATGGTTCCGCTCGGCAATGTTCCAGGCCTCGCGAATCTCGTCGGCGGACCATTCGCTGGTGCCCCAGTACAGTGCCTTGCCGTGGCTGATCATGTCGCTCATGGCCCGCACGGTCTCCTCAATCGGTGTCTGTGGATCACTGCGGTGGCAGTACACCAAATCGATGAAATCGAGCCCCATGCGTTGCAGGGAGCCGTCGATGGCTTGCATCAGGTATTTACGGTTGAGTGTGTCCTTGCGGTTGGCCGATTGGCCTTCGCGGTCCAGGCCCCAAAAAAATTTGGTTGACACGATGTAATTGAGTCGCGGCCATTTCAGTGCCTTGATGGCCTCGCCCATCACGATTTCGCTTTTGCCCGCAGCATAGACTTCAGCGTTGTCAAAAAAATTGATGCCGGCGTCCATCGCCACGGCCAACATTTCACGGGCCGCCGCCACGTCCACCTGGTTGTGGTATGTCACCCAGGAGCCAAGTGATAGTTCGCTGACTTGCAGGCCACTGTGACCAAGACGTCGATATTGCATAAAGTTTCCTTTTTAAAATATGTCATTGCGGGCTTGACCCGCAAGCCATGGATGCCGGACCGGGTCTGGCATGACAGCATTAAACCCGCTGTCCGCCATCGATGGCGATTTCTGCACCGGTGATGTAGGAAGATTTTTCGCTGCACAGGAACTCGATCAGGTCAACCACCTCGGTGACCTCGCCCAGGCGTCGCATCGGGATGTCGTTGTCGACTATCTTTGTCGTCCCCGGTGACAGGATGGATGTATTGATTTCACCCGGCGCTATGGCATTCACGCGAACGCCCATGGGAGCCATGTCAGCGGCCATCTCCCGCGTCAGTGCGGCCAGTGCGGCCTTTGAAGTGGCATATGCAGCGCCGGCGAACGGGTGAACCCGATAGCCCGCAATCGAGCACAGGTTGACAACGGAACCCCTCGCATTGGAGAGTTCTTTGGCAAATCCCCTTGTCAGGATAAGAGGTGCATAAAAATTGGTGTTGTACATCTCCTGCCAGACCTTGAGGTCGGTGGTGAGGGAGTTGACCCGCTCACCAAGAGGCCCCTTGGGTGAAATTCCTGCATTGTTCACCAGCGCGTGCAGCTTTGAGCCGCCCAGCAGCGGGCGCAGTGCATCGACCGTTCTCGTGATCTCATCCAGATCCGACAAATCGAGTTCAACGTGGGTGTTCTGCTCTGCGTTCCAAGGGCATTGTGCCGGCAAGGCTTGCCGCGATACGGTAATCACGCGCCAACCCAGATTGCGAAAACGCTGGGCAACGCCATGCCCTATGCCGCGGCTGGCGCCAGTGACTATTGCGGTTTTTTGTTCCAACATGGCCAATCAGGTGGGCCGCGTTGCTTTGCGAGTTCTACGCTGCAGCATCTGCATCAGCATGAATAGGGTGGTTGAAAAAACAATCATGATGGTGGCCACTGCGGTCAGTGCTGGTGTCATGCTGTCGCGCAGACCGGAGAACATCTCGCGCGGCAGTGTGCGTTGATCAGGTCCTGAAATCAACAGGGCGATCACGACATCGTCAAACGACGCCGCGAACGCAAACAGGGCACCGGATGCCATGGCGGGCGCGATGCCCGGTAGTGTGACCCGTAAAAAAGTCACGCGGAGGGTGGCGCCACAGGCGGCCGCGGCCCGCGCCAGATTGGGATCCAGCAGTTCCAGTGCGGTAAGAACCGGGACCACTACAAAGGGCACCGCGATAACGGTATGGGCGATGATCAGTCCGCTGTAGGTGCTGGTGAGTGACAGCGGCGCCAGAAAAAAATAGGAGGCGACGGAAATCAAAATGACCGGCACGATCATGGGTGATAGCACGACCAGCTTGAGCATCTCGGTCCACCAGGCCCGGTGCCGCATAAGACCGAGGGAAGTCAGTGTTCCCAATATGACCGATATGGCCGTCGCGAAGGCACCAACGTACAGCGAATTACCAAGTGCAGTGAGCCACTTGCCACCGCCCAGTACCTCGTGGTACCAGCGCAGCGACAGGCCAGGTAACGGGTAGGTTAAAAAGGAGCCGCTGGAAAATGACAACGGAATAATGGCCGCGATGGGAGCCAGAAGAAACACCAGAACGCAGGCGCAAAGCAGCCAGTAAAGGGGTTTCCAGGGAAATTTGAAAGTAGCCATGTTCTAACCCATGGACAGCGCACGACCACCCGAGAGCTTGTGCGCCACACCGTATAGAGCAATGGTGGTGACCAGCATCATCAGACCCAGCGCGGAGGCCAACCCCCAGTTGCCGGTATCCGTGGTATAGGTGGCGACAAAGTAAGACAGCATCTGATCCGAGCCACCGCCCACCAATGCCGGCGTGATGTAGTAGCCCATGGCCAGAATGAACACCATCAAGGAACCCGCCACTATCGCCGGCGCAGCCATCGGCAGGTAGACCCTGAAGAACGCCACGATGGGGGGAGCACCGAGGCTGGCGGCAGCGCGCATGTAGTGCGGTGGAATGCCCTTGAGCACGCTGTACAGCGGCAAGATCATGAACGGGAGCAGCACATGCGTCATGGCAATCAAAACGCCAGTGCGGTTGTAAATGAGGGTTAGCGGTTCGGTAATCAGACCCAGGCGCATCAACAGTGTGTTGACCATGCCTTCACGTTGTAGCACCACCACCCAGGCCGCCGTGCGCACCAGCAGCGAAGTCCAAAAAGGCAGCAGCACCAGAATCATCAGCCAGTCAGCGGTTTTTGCCGTCACCTGGGTCAACAGCATGGCCACCGGAAACCCCAGCAGCAGACACAACACCGTGACGCTGGCACTGATGCCCAAGGTGCGCATGAGCACATCCACGTAGATGCGATTGGCTTCAGTCGCATGCTCGATTTCACCTTTGGCATTGCGAGCCAAATCGAAGGCAGCCAGCAGGTAGTAACTGGAAACCGGGCCGTGCGCGCGCTTGACCGCGGCAAAGAAATCCGGAGTTGTCAAAGTCGGGTCGACTGCGGCAAAAAACTCGGCGCCAAACACGGTGTCAGTGGGCGCAGCGGATACTTCGCGGGCAGCGCGCATCATCGTGCTGCGAACGCCGTTGACCTCGTAGTTGAGACGCCGGGCAGCATCCGCCAGCGTACTGGCGGTGCGTGCCTCAGACAAGTCCTGGGCGAAACCGGGAAAAAGGGAGGGGGGCAAAGCCTGCCCAGGCTGCCATGACTGCAGCACCGACAGGGTTCTTGGCAGTGCACGAGGCACTTCGGCCTCGCGCACTGCCAGGGAGAGAAGCCACACCAATGGCGCCACAAAAAACACCAGCAAAAACCCGCTCAGGGGCAACAGCAGTGCGGTTCGTTGGCGCAATAGCATGGCAATATCACTCAGGCTGGTTTACTTGGTACCGGCCCACTTGGTCCAGCGCTCGGCCAGCTTGTCACCGTTGTCGATCCAGAACTTCACGTCTTCGGCAAACGCTACTTTCAGGTTGTCCGGATTGGTTGGCAGGTCGCCCATCAAGGACTTGTCGATCAGCGATGCGGCGGCAGCGGCG
>JANXLW010000118.1 GCA_025354965.1 Betaproteobacteria bacterium | reverse complement strand
GACTCCCCCTTTATGCCGCTGCGCCGAGTTCCCCATCAGCCCGACCCCCTCGGCCCACACACGCCTGTGACTCGGTTCCTGACTTGCGAAAGCATTCTGCACCAGGTCGTTGTAGGGTGGAGACGTCCATACCATCTCAATAATTGATCAGAAACGAGTATTCAATGAACTCACCGACTGCCCAACTCGCCGCCTTTGCCGCCGATCTGCGGTTTGCCGCCATTCCCGTATCCGTGGTCCGAAAAACTGAAGACCTGCTGGTGGACTGGTTCGGCTCGGTGGTGGCCGGCCATGGCTCGCGTCCGGTGGAAAGCATGACGCGCTTTGCCTTGTCCATGGGGCCGCAGCGTGGCCCTTCAGAGGTGATCATCAAGCGTGTGCGTACCAGTCCGTACCTGGCGGCCATGGTCAACGCCGCTGCCTC
This sequence comes from Betaproteobacteria bacterium, assembly GCA_025354965.1. GTDB lineage: Bacteria > Pseudomonadota > Gammaproteobacteria > Burkholderiales > Burkholderiaceae_C > Rhodoferax. Next base: position 3,488 of record JANXLW010000118.1, on the reverse strand, counting down.
GCATGTGGCGGAGCAAGACGACGTGCACAACGGCTCGGTTTTTCACCCGGCCACGGTGGTCTTTCCAGCAGTGCTGGCCGTCGCGCAGGCGCTGGGCGCCAGCGGCCAACAACTGTTGACAGCGGCGGTGGCGGGTTACGAGGTCGGCATCCGCGTGGGCGAGTTCCTGGGCCGCTCGCACTACAAGGTGTTCCACACCACCGGTACCGCCGGCACACTGGCGGCCGCTGCCGCCGTCGGCAACTTGCTTGGGCTGGATGCGGCGCAGATGCGGCACGCCTTCGGCTCGGCTGGCACCCAGTCGGCCGGACTGTGGGAGTTCTTGCGCACCGCTGCCGACAGCAAGCAGTTGCACACCGCCCATGCCGCTGCCGCTGGGCTGATGGCGGCCTACCTGGCCAAAGATGGTTTCACTGGCGCTGCACAAATATTCGAAGGTCCGCAAGGCATGGCAGCAGGCATGTCCAGTGATGCCGATCCGCAGCGCCTGATCGACGGTCTGGGTACGCGCTGGGCAACCGCCGAGACTTCGTTCAAGTACCACGCCTGCTGTCGTCACACGCACCCGGCGGCGGACGCGCTGCTGCAGGTGATGAAGGCAAACCACCTCAAGGCCGAAGACCTGGCAAGCGTGGTGACGCATGTCCACCAGGGCGCCATTGACGTGCTGGGTCCGGTGGTGCATCCCACCACGGTGCACCAGAGCAAGTTTTCCATGGGTACGGTGCTGGCGCTGGTGGCGCGCTTTGAGCACGCTGGTCTGACCGAGTTTGCCAGGCATTTCCAGGACGATGCAACACAACAACTGCGCGACCGCGTGACAATGGTGTTCGATGCGGAGGTCGACAATGCATACCCGCAGCGCTGGATCGGCAAGGTCACGGTGCATACGATAGACGGGCGCAGACTGCAAGGCCGGGTCGATGAGCCAAAAGGCGACCCCGGCAACACGCTCAGCCGCGCTGAAATTGCGGCCAAGGCGCTGCGGCTGGCGGCGTTCAGCGGCGGCGCGACGCCCGCCGAGATGCAAGCCGCCGTACAAGCACTGTGGGGTGTGGCTAACTGGTCACGCGTGGGCGTGTTGCTGGAGCACGCTGCATGAGTACCGGGTCCACGCCACCGCCCTGGGTTGACGTCGTGCTGCGGTTGGCGCAGCTCACGCTGGCGCAAAACAGGCGGGTCTCTGCGGACGAACGGGTAGTCCAATGAGTACCGTGCGCCGGCAACTCCAGCAGTTCTGGGACCTACGCTACAGCGCACCCGACTTTGTCTACGGCACCGAGCCGAATTATTTTTTGCAAAAACACGTCGGCCACTTGCCGGCCGGGGGCCGCGTGCTGTGCCTGGCCGATGGTGAGGGCCGCAATGGCGTCTGGCTGGCGCGCCAGGGCTTTGACGTGACATCGGTCGACGTATCGCTGCAGGGCGTGGACAAGGCGCGCCGGTTGGCCGCGCAAATGGGTGTTGCCCTCAATGCCGACGTGGCCGACGTGACCGAGTTGGATCTGGGGTTGGCGCAATGGGATGCGATTATTTCCATCTTTTTGCACTTGCCCGCGCGTGCCCGCGCCGACCTGCATAGCCGCGCCGTGCAAGGGCTCAAACCTGACGGCGTGTTTTTGTGGGAAGGCTATGGTCCGCAACAACTGAGCCGCACCACGGGTGGCCCCAAGGATGCGGCGCTACTGCCTGCGCTGGACGAAGTGGCAAGGGATTTTTCCGATTGCATCTTGCTGCATTCGTGGTCAGGATTGCGCTTGGTGCAAGAAGGCAGCCTTCACACCGGCGAAGGATCGGTAACGCAGCTCGTCGCAAGAAAACTTGCAAGAGCTTGATCGAAGAATGAGGAGATAGCCAATGAAGGTTTCAAAACTGCTGCTGGGCTTGTTGCTCGGCTGTGCGGCCTGGGTCGCCAATGCCCAGATTGTTATCAAGTTCAGCCATGTGGTCGCGGTTGACACGCCCAAGGGCAAGGCGGCGGAATACTTTGCAAAAAAGGCCGCAGAGTTAACCAAGGGCAAGGTCAAGGTCGAGGTTTACGCCAACAGCTCTTTGTACAAGGACAAAGAGGAAATCGAAGCTCTGCAGATTGGCGCGGTGCAGATGCTGGCCCCTTCGCTGTCCAAATTTGGACCTCTGGGGGTGAAGGAGTTCGAGGCTTTTGATTTGCCTTTTCTCTTTGACAGTACCGCTGATTTGCACAAGATCACACAGGGTCCGGTGGGCGCTGGTCTGATGGCCAGACTTGAGCCCAAGGGCATCAAGGGCCTGGCGTTTTGGGACAACGGTTTCAAGTCTTTCACGGCCAATACCCCGCTGAAGACGCCGGCTGATTTCAAGGGCAAGAAGTTCCGGATTCAGTCTTCCAAGGTGCTGGAGGAACAAATGCGTTCTGTCGGCGGCATTCCCCAGGTGATGGCCTTCTCAGAGGTGTACCAGGCGCTGCAGACGGGTGTGGTCGACGGCACCGAGAATACGATTTCCAACATCTACACGCAAAAGACGCATGAGGTGCAAAAGTACCTGTCGCTGACCAACCATGGCTACATCGGCTACGCTGTGATCGTGCAGAAAAAGTTTTGGGACGGTCTACCCGCCGACATACGAAGTCAACTCGAGCAGGCCATGAAGGAAGCCACCGTTTACGGCAACGACATTGCCCAGGATGAAAACGATCAGGCGCTGGTAGGTGTAAGAAAGAGTGGCCGGACTACGGTGTATGAGCTGACCACCGAAGAGCGCCTGGCGCTCAAGCAAGCCATGGCCCCGGTGCACGCCAGGATGGCGGATCGCGTGGGCAAGGACACGTTGCAGGCGATTGCCAAAGGCCTTGCCGAATAAATCAAGCAGGCCGCTGAAGCTCGATGACGGCGTGGTGCAGAGCGGGTAGTTGAACCCGGGTCGACTGGATAAGCTCACCGACGACCTCGGCGGTGACAACCGATGCTCCATCGTCGTGCTGCGCCAGGATTTTCCCCCAAGGGTCAACAATCATGCTGTGACCCCAGGTGAGACGGGTGTTTTCGTGCAGCCCACCTTGCGCTGATGCGACCACATAGGCCAGATTTTCGATGGCCCGGGCGCGCAGCAAGACTTCCCAATGCGCCTGTCCGGTTGTGAAAGTAAATGCGCTGGGCACCAGCAAGATATCGGCCTGCAGCTCGCGGTACAACTCCGGGAAACGCAGGTCATAGCAAATACTCAGTCCGACCCGGTAAACGTGACCGTCGCGGGACGGCAGATCAAAAGCCACAATTTGCGTGCCCGGCTCCAGTACGCGTGATTCGTCATAGCTTTCCTGGCCATTGCCGAACCGGAACAGGTGTATCTTGTCATAACGTGCTACGCAGCGCCCGCCGGGGTCGTAGACCAGTGTGGTGTTGCGCGAACGATGGACGTCAGCGGTCGCCATGGGCAGGGTTCCACCGGCAATCCACAAGCCGAGATCGCGGGCCGCACGACTCAAAAAATCCTGGATCAAACCGCTG
>JANXLW010000102.1 GCA_025354965.1 Betaproteobacteria bacterium | reverse complement strand
CGGATATGGGCGACAGCGGCCCTTATCTGGATGCCTTGCGTCAGCTTTACGGCGCCGGTGCCGTGGCGCAAGCGCACGCGCTCATCATGCAGACCGATCGCTTCATGGGTATAGCGGCGCCGGGCTTGGCGCTGGTGGGCTGTAAAATGCATCGCAAGTTGTTGCTGGCGTATGACAAGGTTCAGTTGCGTTCAGTTTGAGATGAAGTTCCTCAGAAACATTCTCGGAAAGTTATTCTTCCCGCTGATCGCGGCGCTGTTGCTGTTTGAGGAGTGGGGCTGGGAACCGCTGGCCGCACTGTTTGCCCGCCTCGCCCATCTACCTCTGTGGGCCTGGCTGGAGCGAAAAGTTACCCAGTTGCCGCCACGCTGGGCACTATTGGTTTTTGGTGTGCCGATGCTGGCCTTGCTGCCGGTAAAGTTGCTGGCGATCTACTTGTTTGGAAAAGGTCAGGCAACCCTGGGCCTGATCCTGTTGCTGGGCGCCAAGATCGGCGGCACGGCAGTGGTGGCGCGCTTGTTCCAGTTGACGCAGCCGGCCTTGTTGCAGTTGCGCTGGTTCGCCTACTGGTATCCGCGCTGGAAATCCTGGAAAGAAGCTGTGCTGGCTGACATACGCCGCTGTGCCGCCTGGCGCGCTGGGCAAGCCATCAAGCAATCTGTCAAGACCTGGCTGCAGGCTTGGCGAGGCCAGTAGCCGCGTGATGACGGCCAGCGCGGCTTTCGGTTTATCCTTTGCGGCATGAAGCTGTATAACTATTTTCGCTCGTCTGCCTCGTTTCGGGTGCGCATTGCACTGGAGCTTAAAGGCTTGCGTTACGACTATGTGCCGATCCACCTGGCGCGCGGGGACCACAGACATGAAGCTTACACGTCGATTGCGGCGCAAGCGATGGTGCCCATGCTGGAAGTCAATGGGCAGCGCCTGTCGCAGTCGATGGCGATCATGGAATATCTGGATGAGTGCCATCCACAGCCGCCCTTGCTGCCACAGGACGCGCTGGGCCGGGCGCGGGTGCGCTCACTGGCGCAGCTCATTGCCTGCGAGATTCATCCGCTCAACAATCTGCGCGTACTCAAGTACCTGGCGAAAGAACTCAAGCTGGCGGAAGACGCGAAAAACCGCTGGTACCAGCACTGGGTGCGAGTTGGGCTGGAGAGTTTCGAGCGTCAATTGCGCCCTGTCGCAGAGCAAGGCGAGCGCATTGGTTTAGCGCCAGCCATTTATTGTCATGGCGAGGCGCCGACGCTGGCAGACTGCTGTCTGGTACCACAGATCTTTAACGCACGGCGCTTTGACGTCAAGCTGGACGGTTTGCCTTTGACCATGGCGGTGTTCGATGCCTGTATGGCGTTGCCTGCATTCCAGCGGGCGCAGCCCAGCAATTGCCCGGACCATGAAGCTTAGGGCGACTGAGCCGTGAATTCCGCCTGGCTGATTCCCGATTGGTCTGCGCCTTTGCAGGTGCGCTCGGTTTGCACCACGCGCGCCGGTGGTTGCTCGCTGGCGCCCTACGACAGCCTCAACCTCGGCGAACATGTGGGGGACTCCTTGCCGGACGTGGCTGCCAACCGGGTAATTCTTCAACAGTCGATTGCTGCCCAACCGGTGTTTTTGTCACAGGTTCATGGTGTACAGGTGCTTGCGCTAACCAAAGAAACACAGCACGGAATGCAGGCCGATGGCTGTATCACAAGCCAGTCGGGTGTCGCCTGTACTGTCATGGTGGCCGACTGCCTGCCGGTGCTGCTGACCAACCGGCAGGGCAGCCTGGTGGCGGCAGCACATGCGGGCTGGCGTGGCCTGGCGGGGCAGGGCGGGTGGGGAATTCTTGAGACCGTGGTTGAGGGCTTTTGCACGTTCGGCAAAGTCGATGGTGTGCAGGCTGCGCCAGAACTATTGGTCTGGCTGGGGCCCTGTATCGGACCGCAAGCGTTTGAGGTGGGAGACGAGGTGCGCCACGCCTTTGTCGCCAATGACGCGGCGGCCGCCCAGATGTTTGTGCCGTCAGACACTGGCAAATGGCTGGCAGATTTGTCTGGACTGGCACGCTTGCGCCTGCAGGCTATGGGTGTTGCCCAAATTTTTGGCAACGATGGCAGTTCGACATGGTGTACGGTGAGTAATCCTTCACGGTTCTTTTCGCATCGGCGCGATCGCATCAGCGGCCGCATGGCGGCCTGCATCTGGCTGGCTTGAAAGCTCGCCGGCAGAAGCTTCGGCCAATGCAACCAGCTCGGCTGCTTCCCTCGATTTGATGGCGCGGCGCCGGCCCGGTGCTCGCATCAGGTAAACCACCAGCGCCACCGGTGCCAGGCCATAAAATGTAAATGTCATGACCGCACCCAGCACAGTGCCATTGGTATGGGTGGCTTCGGCGACGGCCATCATGAGCGCAACGTACAACCAGGCAATTGGCACAATGTACATAAATTAGGTGAGTGAAAAAGCAGGGGTTTTGCAGTATGTCAGGTTCTCGTACGGCAAGACCTGAGATACTCGGGTTTCATTCAGCAGGCGCAATAAAGAGGACACAGCATGACACAGGATTCCCCTGAATTTTGGGCGCAGTCGGCGCAACAGTTTCAACAGACTTTAAGCGAGAGTTGGACCCAGGCCTTGCAGTCCCTGCAGAACATTGATCTGGGCAGCGCCGGGCCCGCACTGGTCACCCCTCAGGGTAAACCGCCTGCGATCCGTTTTTCACCTGAAAAGTTGCAGACGTTGCAGCAACAATACATGAAGGACGCTGCCGGTCTGTTGAACGAAAGTTTGCATGGCAAGCTGCAGGCCCAGGACAAGCGCTTTTCCGCCGAGGCCTGGGCCAACAATCCGGCGGCCTCTTTTGCCGCCGCCGCTTACCTGCTCAATGCCCGTGCCTTGATGACTCTGACAGACGCCGTTGAGACCGACCAAAAAACACGTGCCCGCATCCGTTTTGCGGTGGAACAGCTGAGCGCGGCGGCAGCGCCCAGCAATTTCATGGCGTTCAACGCCGAAGCGCAAAAAATGGCGATCGAAACGCAGGGCGAGAGCATTGCCAAGGGTGTCACCAACCTGATTCACGACCTGCGTCAGGGCCACGTTTCGATGACCGATGAAAGCGTGTTTGAAGTTGGTAAAAATGTCGCCACCACTGAAGGCGCCGTGGTGTTCGAGAATGAGTTGTTCCAGTTGATCGAGTACAAGCCCTTGACCGCCAAGGTCTACGAAAAGCCTTTTCTACTGATTCCGCCTTGCATCAACAAGTTCTACATTCTGGACCTGCAGCCGGAAAACTCCGTCATTCGCTATCTCGTCGCACAAGGCCACCGTACTTTCGTGGTGAGCTGGCGCAATCCGGATGCGTCGCTGGCCAACAAGACCTGGGACAACTACGTCGAGGACGCGGCCATCAAGGCGATTGCCGTCACGCAGGAGATTACCGGGGCCAACACCATCAATGCTCTGGGATTTTGCGTTGGCGGAACGATTTTGGGCACGGCACTGGCGGTGCTGGCGGCGCGCGGTCACAAACCGGTGACCAGCGCCACCTTTCTCACGTCGCTGCTTGATTTCAGCGATACCGGTATCCTGGACGTTTTCATTGATGAATCCTTTGTCAATTACCGTGAACAAGAGATGGGCCAGGGCGGTTTGATGAAGGGTAAAGACCTGTCGAGCACCTTCAGCTTTTTGCGACCCAACGACCTGGTGTGGAACTACGTTGTGGGCAACTACCTCAAGGGCGAAACACCGCCGGCCTTCGACCTGTTGTACTGGAACAGTGATTCGACCAATTTACCTGGACCTTTTTACGCATGGTATCTGCGCAACACCTACCTTGAAAACAAACTGGTCAAACCCGGCGCGGCCGTCTGCTGTGGCGAGAAGGTTGATTTGCGCAGGGTGGATATGCCGGTCTACATCTACGGCTCACGCGAAGACCACATTGTGCCGATTGGGGGCGCTTACGCGTCGACCCAGGCGCTGCCGGGTAAAAGGCGTTTTGTGATGGGTGCTTCCGGTCATATAGCGGGCGTCATCAACCCGCCAGCCAAGAACAAACGCAGCCATTGGATACGCAGCGACGGCAAGCTGCCCAAGAGTCATGCCGAATGGCTGGCCGGTGCCACCGAGTACCCCGGCAGTTGGTGGACTGATTGGTCGCAGTGGCTGAAAGCCCATGCCGGCAAACAGGTCCCCGCGCCAAAGAGTTACGGCAAGGGAAAATACAAGGCCATCGAAGCCGCCCCTGGCCGCTACGTGAAGGCAAAAGCCTGATGGTTTAAGTGCAAAGTTTTTTATTACACGGAGAAAAAAATGGAAGATATCGTCATCGTCTCAGCCGCCCGCACTGCGGTGGGCAAATTTGGCGGCAGCATCGCCAAAACCCCGGCCACCGAGTTGGGTGCCGCAGTCATCAAAGCCTTGCTTGAGCGCACCGGTGTTGGCGCCGACCAGATCGGTGAGGTCATCATGGGACAGGTGTTGGCCGCGGGTGCCGGTCAGAACCCGGCGCGCCAGTCGCTTATCAAGAGTGGCCTTTTGAAAGAAACGCCCGCGCTGACCATCAACGCCGTGTGCGGCTCCGGCCTCAAGGCCGTGATGCTGGCCGCGCAGGCCGTGGCCTGGGGCGACAGCGACATTGTGATTGCCGGTGGCCAGGAGAATATGAGTGCCTCGCCGCATGTCTTGCTCGGTTCGCGCGATGGACAGCGCATGGGCGATTGGAAGATGATCGACTCCATGATTGTTGACGGCCTGTGGGACGTCTACAACCAGTACCACATGGGCATCACCGCCGAGAACGTGGCCAAACAATACGGCATTACGCGCGACATGCAGGATGCATTGGCATTGGCCAGTCAGCAAAAAGCGGCGGCCGCGCAAGATGCCGGCAAGTTCAAGGACGAAATCGTTCCTTTCAGCATCGCCCAGAAGAAGGGTGATCCGATTGTCTTTGCCGCTGATGAATACCTTAACCGCAAGACCAATGCCGAAGCGCTGGCCGGTCTGCGTCCGGCCTTTGACAAAGCCGGTGGCGTGACGGCTGGCAACGCTTCCGGCATCAACGACGGCGCCGCCGCCGTGATGGTGATGAGCGCCAAAAAAGCCGCCGCTTTGGGGCTCAAACCGCTGGGTCGCATTGCCAGCTTTGCCACCAGCGGTGTGGACCCGGCACTGATGGGCATGGGACCGGTGCCGGCATCGCAAAAAGCACTGGCGCGCGCCGGCTGGAAGGCGGCCGACCTGGATCTGCTGGAAATCAACGAGGCGTTCGCTGCGCAGGCGTGCGCGGTCAATCAGCAAATGGGGTGGGACACTTCCAAGGTCAACGTCAACGGCGGTGCCATTGCCATCGGTCACCCCATCGGCGCGTCCGGTTGCCGTATTCTGGTCACGCTGCTGCATGAAATGCAGCGTCGCAACGCAAAAAAAGGCATTGCCTCTTTGTGCATCGGCGGTGGCATGGGAGTGGCGTTGACGATCGAGCGATGAGCGTGGGGGCGCCGCCGGTGTGGCGCAACGTCTGGCTGGCCGCGGCCCTGGGTCTGGCTTCGGCTTGGGCCTGCGCCGACAGCCCTTTGTGCCGCCTGGGACTCAGGCAGTCGCCTGTCGACATCGTCGCCCCGGTCAAGCAAACGCTGCCGGCGCTGGAGTTTCGTTACCTTACTGCGCCCTTGAAAATTGCCAACGACGGACACACGGCGCGGGTGCGTTTTAGCAACGCAGGCGATCTTCGGATCGGCAACGAGACTTTCACGCTGCAGCAGTTTCACTTTCATACCCCCGGTGGTGACCGCCTTGCCGGGGAAGAGTTTCCCATGGCCGCGCACCTGCTGCACAAGAGCAGAACCGGGCACTTGCTGGCGCTCGTGGTGTTGTTTCGCCAGGGTGCCGAAAACCTGGCGCTGGCAGCCTTGTGGCCTAAGCTTCCACCGCGCTCTGATGGTGATCATCTGATTGCCGGTGCGTCTGTTGACGCCAGTCGCCTGCTGCCCGCTAGCCGCGCCTACTACCGCTATGAAGGCTCGCTCACCGCATCGCCGTGCACCGAGAACGTGACCTGGCTGGTGATGAAGCAGCCACTGGAGTTATCGGCCGATCAGCTGCTCTTCTGGCGCGCCCGGTTTGCCGACAACATCCGGTCACCGCAGCCTCTTCATGACCGCATCGTCCAGGAAAATGGGTAACTTTTACGCGCATCGCAGCGCCATAAATTAATTTTGGAAGAATATATGCAGCAACACCCGCAACGAGTTTTGGCAGTGCGCGCGTTACGCGTCGCGCTGTTGCTGGCCATCAGCGTGATGGCCACCCCGGCCTTCGCTCAAGCCGCCGCTCGGCCGGGCAAGCCCAAGGCACCTGGCGTGGAAGTTACCGTGACAGAGGAAATGACTGGTGCCGGCATTGTCTCCAGTGGCGTCACTTTGCCACCCATTCCACCGTTGACCGGTAGTCGCAAGAACCCGGTGCCTTCCTGGGGTAAACCGCTGCCGTATCCGGTGGTCATTGCCGACCGTCGCAACAACCGCCTGATCGAGATCGCACCCAACAAAAACATCATTTGGGAGTTTGTTTCACCCGGCTTGAAAATTTATCGGGGCAATGAGGACGTGAACTTTTCCCCCGACGGCAAACGGCTGGCAGTGAGCGAGGAAGATAACTTTGATATCCACATTGTGGATTACGAACAGAAGGCCCTGACCTGGACCTACGGCACGCCCGACTTCCGCGGTAAGGCGCCCGGCTTCTTGAATTATCCCGACGACGCGCACCTGTTGGCCGACGGCAAGGTGATTACAGCCGATATTCGCAATTGCCGCATTCTGATCATTGACCCGAAGGACAACAGTATCGCCACCCAATGGGGCAAACCTGGCAAGTGCCGGCACAAGCCACCCCATCAACTGGCACACCCGAACGGCGCCACGCCACTGGAAAATGGCGACATCCTGGTGACAGAAATTTCCGGCTCGTGGATTTCACGCATCACGCGTCAAGGCAAGTTGTTGTGGAGCGTGAAAGCGCCCAACATTCGCTACCCGTCGGACGCCTTCATGACGGTCGATGGCAAGCAGGTGATCGTGGCCGACTTCTGGAAACCCGGGCGCATCGTCATCTTTGAACCGGTCAGCCGCAAAATAAGCTGGGAATATTTTGTCAAGGACGGCGAGAAAATGCTGGATCATTCCAGTATTGCCCGCGAGTTACCCGACACCGGCGACATATTTGTTGTCGATGATCTGCGCGACCGCGTCATGGTGATTGACCGAAAGACCAAGGAATTCATCTGGCAGTACGGTGTCACCGACACCAAAGGTCATAAACCCGGCCTTCTGTTTTATCCGGATGGTTTCGATCTAGATGTCTTTCGCGACTGGAAGTCGGCGCTCGCCAAGCCCGCAACCCGACCTGTATTGCGGTGAACTTTTCAAGTCGACCGCTGCACACAGCCAGTAGCAATTTGTGGGTCAGTGTCAGTGTTTTCCGCAATGCGGGGGCCACAATAAGTGGCTATAGTGCGGTCTCGCTTAATCAATCGTCACTACAGGAGTAAAACAATGAGTCAGAAAGTCGCATACGTCACCGGCGGTATGGGGGGCATCGGTACTGCCATTTGCCAGCGCTTGCACAAGGAAGGTTTCAAGGTCATTGCCGGTTGCGGTCCGACCCGTGACCACGCCAAGTGGCTGGCCGAGCAGACGGCACTTGGCTTCACTTTCTACGCTTCGGTAGGCAATGTTGGAGACTGGGATTCCACCGTGGAAGCCTTTACCAAGACCAAGGCCGAGCATGGAAGCGTTGATTTGTTGGTCAACAACGCCGGCATCACGCGCGATCGCATGTTCATCAAAATGTCGCGTGAAGACTGGGACGCTGTGATCGAAACCAACCTGAACTCCATGTTCAATGTCACCAAACAGGTGGTGGCCGATATGGTGCAAAAGGGCTGGGGTCGTATTGTCAATATTTCGTCGGTGAATGGCGCAAAAGGCCAGGCCGGTCAGACCAACTACTCTGCTGCCAAGGCTGGTATGCACGGCTTTACCATGGCGCTGGCGCAAGAATTGGCCAGCAAAGGCGTTACCGTCAACACGGTCAGTCCGGGCTACATCGGCACCGATATGGTGAAGGCGATCCGCCAGGACGTACTTGACAAGATCGTGGCCACCGTGCCGGTCAAGCGTCTGGGTGAACCCAGCGAAATTGCCTCCATCATTGCCTGGCTGGCCTCTGACGAAGGCAGTTATTCGACCGGCGCCGATTTCTCGGTGAACGGCGGCTTGCACATGGGATGATGAGGATTTGCCTGGGCGGCAACACCCGTTTTCGGTATCTGGTTATTGCCGGTTGCTGTGCCGCGCTGTATGCACCTCTGGTCGCCCAAGCAGACGGCAGCGGCGAGTCGGCGCCCGACTTGGTGCCAACCCCGACGCTCTGGCGTGCAACCACCGAAAGCGTCGAACTGCCTGGCGGCGAAAAGATGGGGCTGCTGGGCCTTGACTTGCTGTTTGATGTGAACGACAGCTTGCGCTTGGGCGTGGGCACTTACGGCGCGGTGCGCGGTGAGCGTGGCGGCTTCATTACGCTCGGTCTGGTCGGCGAAGCCCGCCAGCGCCTGAGCCCGAACTGGCTGGCGCGGGCCGGACTGTTTGTCGGTGCCGGCGGCGGGCGTGGCGGCTACACGCTGTCGGGCGGCGGCTTGATGCTGCGCGGTGATGTGGGTCTGAGCTACGAGAGCGGGCGCTACGGCAATTTCGGCTTTGGTGTCAGCCACGTGCAGTTTCCATCCGGAGTCATCCAAAGTACGCAGCCCTACCTTCAGTACGAGTATCCGTTTTTCAGTCTCTTGAACCCGGCGTGGACGGCTGCCTTGCCCGCCGCCGGCAACACCGGTGGGGGAGATGCGGCTGTGCCGACCCGGAGCACAGAATTTGCGTTGGTGACGCGCACTTACAAGATTCCATCTTCGGTGTTGCGCGACGACGGACTGGCGCAACACAGCAGCATGCAATTGCTGGGTGTCGAATGGTTGTCCTACCTGGATCAACACTGGTTTTTGAAGCTGGAGTCCGAGGGCGCCATGGGAGGCCAAAGCAATGGCTATATGCAAATTCTGGCGGGCGGCGGCTACCGCTTTGCGCTGTCACACAGCACGGCAGTCAAATTGCACGCGGCGGCTGGCCCGGCCGGGGGAGGTGGTGTCGACACCGGCGGCGGCTTGTTGCTGGACACTGGCATTTCAGTGAGTCAAAAACTAAGCTCGCGTATGGCGCTGGAGTTATCGCTTGGCGAAGTTCGCGCGCCATCCAGAAGCTTCACTGCGAGTAGTCTGGGCGTCAAACTGAACTATCGGTTTGGCTTGCCCGGCGTGTCTGAACCAGCGGTATCCTGGTCTGCCCTGAGCGATTTTGACGCCACCAAGCTGCGTGCGCGGGTGGTCAACCAGACATACTTCAAGGCCGCTCCTGCGTGGCGCAATCGTTCGGTCGACCAGTCGGTCAGCAATCTGGGTGTCCAGCTTGATTACTTTGTGTCACCCAATTGGTTCGTGACGGGTCAGGGCCTGGCCGCCTACGCCGGCGATGCCGGTGCCTACATGACGGGTCAAGTGGGCGTGGGCCTGCAACAAGGCTTGTCTCAGCGCTGGTTTGTCGAGGCTGAGGCCTTATTGGGCGCCGCTGGCGGCGGCGGACTGGCGGTGGGTGGTGGCTTGGTGGGCCAAGGCAACGTCGCTCTCGGTTATCGCCTGTCGAACGCGCTGTCGCTGCTGGCCAGTGGCGGGCGAGTTACTGCTCTCAAGGGTGACTTCAGGGCCAACGTGGCGGGTCTGGCGCTGGTATATCAGTTCACCGGGTTTACCCACAAGTAGCGGCCGCACAGGAGCACTCCCGGCGTGCCCGCTTTTCTTGGCGGTATTGTGGTTTTCCATGATTGCCGGTGACAAGTTTTGCGTTTAGAGTGCTGCTTCCTCAACGCACCCGGAATACGCTGTGAACTCACCCCAACAGGCTGAAAGGCGCCCCATCTACAAGTCCCTCTACGCCCAAGTGGTGACGGCTGTGATTCTTGGCGTGTTGCTAGGGCACTTCTACCCGCAACTGGGCGCCGACATGAAGCCGCTGGGCGACGGCTTCATCAAGCTGATCAAGATGATCATTGCCCCGATCATTTTTTGCACTGTCGTCATTGGCATTGCTGGCATGGAAGACATGAAGAAAGTGGGAAAAACCGGTGGCCTGGCTCTGCTCTACTTTGAAGTGGTCAGCACCCTGGCCCTGGTGGTAGGGCTGGTGATCATCAATCTGGTGGAGCCGGGCACCGGCATGAATGTCAACGTCGCAACACTCGATACCAAGAGCATTGCCGCCTTCACCGGGCCCGGCAAGATGGTGGGCACGGTTGATTTTCTGCTGAACATCATTCCCACTTCGGTGGTCGATGCTTTTGCCAAGGGCGAGATCTTGCAGGTATTGCTGTTTGCGATGCTGTTTGGTTTTGCTTTGCACAAATTCGGTGGCCGCGGCACCATGGTGTTTGATCTGATCGAAAAAATGTCGCACGTGCTATTCGACATCGTCGGCATCATCATGAAAGTGGCGCCTATCGGTGCCTTTGGTGCGATGGCTTTTACCATTGGCAAGTACGGTATCGGTTCCCTGTTTTCCCTTGGCAAGTTGATGGGCACGTTTTATTTGACTTGTCTCATTTTCGTTTTTGTCGTGTTGGGCGCCATTTCCAGGTTGCATGGTTTCAGTATCTGGAAATTTATCAAATACATCAAGGAAGAGTTGCTGATTGTGCTGGGTACGTCGTCCTCTGAATCAGTGCTGCCGCGCATGATGGAAAAGATGGAGAACCTGGGCGCCAGGAAAACCTGCGTTGGCCTGGTGATTCCTACCGGTTATTCATTTAACCTGGATGGCACATCGATCTACCTGACCATGGCGGCCGTCTTTATTGCGCAGGCTACCAATACGCCAATGACGCTGATGCAGGAGGTCACCTTGCTGGCCGTGCTGCTGCTGACCTCCAAGGGCGCGGCCGGTATCACGGGCAGCGGTTTCATTGTGCTGGCGGCGACGCTATCCGCCGTGGGTACGGTGCCAGTGGCCGGGCTGGCGCTGATTCTGGGTATCGACCGCTTCATGTCAGAAGCACGGGCGCTGACCAACCTGGTGGGCAACGGAGTCGCCACCCTGGTGGTCGCCAAGTGGACCGGCGAACTCGACAACAAGCGGCTGCAGGCCGGTTTAAACAACGAGACTTGGATCGAAGCCGACGCGCCGGAGGAGTTGCTGAATCAACAGGTGGCGCACATGGCGGTTGACAAAAAGTAGCAGATTTTTAACAGTCGGAACTGTCCTCAGACGGGTAGCGCTTCAATTTCGCTCGATACCGCCAGCCACTGTTCTTCCAGTTTTTGCAGCTCATCGTTGACAGTTTTCAGGCGTTTCCCGAGTTCCGCAATTTCTGCCGGGGGCGGGGATTTGCAAAGATGGGCTTCCAGTGCCGCGCCCTCGCCGTTGAGCACCGCCATGCGCGCTTCGACTTCTTCCAGCCGCCGTTTCAGCCCGGTTGACACGGTCTTTATTTTTGGCGCCGCTGACGCCGCGACCTGAGCCTTGCGCTCGGCTTTCGCCGCCACACTGCTGGCTTCCTTGATGGCCTCGCGCTGGCGCTTGGCTTCGTCCAGCAGGTAGCGCTGGTAATCGTCCAGATCGCCGTCAAACGGGGATACACCACCACGCGAGACCATCCAGAACTCGTCGCATACCGCGCGCAGCAAGGCGCGGTCGTGGCTGACAAGCATGACCGTGCCTTCAAACTCATTGAGTGCCATGGAGAGCGCCTCGCGGGTTGCCAGGTCCAGGTGGTTGGTGGGTTCGTCCAGCAGCAGCAGGTTGGGGCGTTGCCAGACAATCATGCACAACACCAGGCGGGCCTTCTCACCACCACTCATGCTGCCGACCGCCTGCTTGACCATGTCGCCGCCGAAGTTGAAAGTGCCCAGGAAACTGCGCAAGTCTTGCTCACGCGTGGCCTGACCGGCAATTTTTCCAGCGATGGTCATCTCCTTGACCAGGCGAATCATATGTTCCAGCGGTGTGTCACTGGGGCGCAAGACGTCGAGTTCCTGTTGGGCAAAGTAGCCGATGTTCAAACCCTTGCCCTCGGTGATCTCGCCGTCAATCGCCTGCAAACTGCGGGCCACGGTTTTGACCAGCGTAGATTTGCCTTGCCCATTGGCACCCAGAATGCCAATGCGCTGACCTGCCAGCACCGATCGACTCACCTTGTTCACAATGACGGTGGGTGGCGTGCCTTCGGGGGCATCCGGCGGCGCCGGGTAGCCAAAGCTCACGCCCGACATTGACAGCATGGGGTTGGGCAGGTTGGCGGGCTCCTTGAATTCAAAAGTGAAGTCGGCCTCCGACAGCAGCGGCGCGATTTTCTCCATGCGGTCCAGTGCCTTGACCCGGCTTTGCGCTTGCTTGGCCTTGCTGGCCTTGGCCTTGAAGCGGGCAATGAACTTTTGCAGGTGCGCAATCTTGTCCTGCTGTTTGGCAAAAGCGTTTTGCTGCAACGTCATTTGCTCGGCGCGCATGTCTTCAAACTTGCTGTAGTTGCCGCCGTAGCGCACCAGCTTTGCCGCATCGATGTGCAGGGTGACGTCGGTCACCGCATCCAGAAATTCACGGTCGTGGCTGATGACGATCATGGTCCCTTCATAGCGCCTGAGCCATGACTCAATCCACACCAGCGCGTCCAGATCCAGGTGGTTGGTGGGCTCGTCCAGTAGCAGCAGGTCGGACGGACACATCAGGGCACGGGCCAATTGCAGCCGCATGCGCCAGCCGCCCGAAAAGCTGATGACCGGGTTGGTGAGTTCGGTGGTCTTGAACCCCAGTCCCAGTATCAATGCCTGGGCGCGGGCCGGTGCGTCGTGGGCACCAGCGTCCTGCAAAGCCATGTAGGCGTGGGCCATGCGGTCATAGTCGTCGGTACTCTCGGACGCGGTGACCTCTTGTTGTGCTGCCAGCAAGGTGGTGTCGCCATCCACCACAAAGTCGGTGGCACTTTGCTCGGTCTCGGGCATGTCCTGCGCCACCTGGCCCATGCGCCATTGGGTCGGAATGAAATACTCCCCTGCGTCTTCATGCAGCGATCCGTTGAGCAGTGCAAACAGCGTAGATTTGCCGGCGCCATTGCGCCCGACCAGGCCGACTTTTTCACCAGGGTTCATGGTGACCGAGGCGCCGTCGAGCAGCACCTTCACGCCACGCCGCAGCGTGACTTCTCTTACCGTAATCATGCGTTTTCCAGAG
>JANXLW010000087.1 GCA_025354965.1 Betaproteobacteria bacterium | reverse complement strand
CCATCCACCTGACCGACAAAGACAGCGACACCGCCATTTCCATCAAGGCGGTCTAAGGCGCGTTACCATCAAAGGGTCGGCTATTTGCCGACCCTTTTCATTGATTGGGCTTTGCTTTATGCGTGCAGTTGTTCTGGGAATCGGCAACACCATCCTGACCGACGAGGCGGCTGGCGTGCGTGCGGTCGAGATGCTTGAAAAAACTTACGCTGTGCCTGACAACGTCGTCGTCATCGACGGTGGCACCTCTGGCATGGAAATGATCGAAGACCTGTCCAACCTTGATTTTCTGATCGTCATCGACGTCGTCAAAACCGGCGCTGCACCCGGTACGGTGGTAAAGATCGCCGGTGACGAGATTCCGGTGTTCTTCAGGCGCAAACTGTCGCCGCACCAGATCGCCCTGCCGGACGTGCTGGCCAGTTTGGAGCTGCTGGACACCATGCCAAAGGAAATCGTGGTACTGGGTGTTGAGCCGATTTCACTCGAACTGGGCATGGAGATGACGAGCACCGTGGCTGAACAAATTCCCGTGCTGGTCAAAATGGCGGCTGCCGAGTTGGTCGCACGCGGTTATCAGCTCGAAGTTCTTGCAGCACCAAACCATTGAGATATTCAGATGTGCCTGGCCGCCCCGTCCCGTGTAATCGAAGTTCATGATGGCATGGCACTCACCGAGTGCTTCGGACAGACACGCGAGGTGAGCCTGCTGTTGCTGGACGAAGAAGTCGCGGTCGGCGACTACCTTTTGATCCAGGCGGGTGGTTTTGCCTTTGAGCGGATCGAGCCCGAGCGCGCCCAGGAGGCCTTGGCGTTGATGGCCGAACTGATGGACCAAGGTGCTGACGCCCGCCGCTGGGGCGAAACGACATGAGTTTCAAGTTTCACCAACAGGATCCGACGGATGCGGTTGAACAGGCTTTTTTTCGCATTCAACGCGATCAGATGATTGATGTACCTATTCTCAATCCAGCACTTTCGGTGCAAGCCATAGATTTCCAGCGCTGGCAGGGACATTGGTTGGGCATTGTTGTAACCCCTTGGTGCATGAGCCTGTTGCTGCTGCCTGGCAGCACCGAAAACTGGGTTTCGACAGGTGAAAACAAGCGTCGTTTTGTCAAGTTCCCGGCCGGAGATTTTGCCTTTCTCGGCAGCGCGGAAGTGGAACTTGGCGAGTACCAGAGCTGCTCGCTGTTTTCGCCGATGGGCAAGTTCTCCACGCAATCGCAAGCGACGATGACTGCGAGGGCTTCGCTGATCGGCTTGTTGACAGCGCCACAGTCGGCCCCAGCCGAAAAGCCCAAGGCAAACAGCGCAGTAGATGAACCCTCGCTTGCGCGTAGGCGTTTTCTCACTTTGCGATAAAGTTCGATCCTGTGTTGATTGTGCAAAAATTATTCTCAAGTCACAAAATTCAACGATTGAGCTGACAACAAGGGACCTGAAAATGTCAACTGTCTCCGACTTCAATGTTGCGGCAAACGCCGAAACCGATCGCGAACACGAAGTGCAACTCAGCCTGTTGCAGGCGCTGTGTCAGGCCGTGCGCGAACAAAAGGACGCGGCATCGATTGCACACATGCTGGACCAGTTGACAGCCTATTGCGAGGCCCACTTCGTTTCCGAAGAACTGTTGATGCGGCAAAAAAGCTACGACGACTTCGAAGATCACGTCGACGATCACAACCACATGCTGGACGTGCTCAGAGAAATCAGTACCGACCATGCGGCTGGAAAGCCTTCTGTATTTGTCGGTAAGGCGGAAGACGCGTTGGCTTTTATCGGCAATCACATCAGCACGCGCGACAAGCGCTTTGCTGATTTCCTGCGCAGCGGGCAGTAGCCGCCACCCCATGCATGAAATGTCGCTGGCCGAAGGTGTGCTGCAACTGATCGAGGATGCAGCGCGGCAACAAGAGTTTTCGAAGGTCAACACGGTCTGGCTGGAAATCGGGCAACTGTCCGGCGTTGAGGTCGAGGCCATGAAGTTCTGCTTTGATGCCGTGACGCGCGACAGCATTGCACAAGGAGCCCGGCTGGAAATCGTTGCGCTGCCGGGAACCGGCTGGTGCATGGCGTGCGCGCTGTCAGTGCCGATGAAGGAGGTCTTCGGTGAGTGTCCGCACTGCGGCGGATTCCAGATGCAGGTGACGGGCGGCACTGAAATGCGGCTCAAGGAACTTGAAGTAGATTAGCAACTGACTAGGAGAACCCGAATGTGTACAACCTGCGGTTGCGGCGCCGACGAAGTAAAGATTGAGGGTGAACAGGCCCACGATGGACACGATCATGTGCATGCCGACGGCACAACGCACAGTCACGCCCATGAGCACTCCGACGATCATGATCACGAGCATGCGCACCCGCATGAACATGGAGACGCGCATCAGCACGGTCACGCCGCCGCGCATTCGCATGCGCCGGGTGTTGCGACCAGGCGCATGGTGCAGATCGAGCAGGACATTCTGGCCAAGAACAACGCCTACGCCGCAGCCAACCGGCAAGTCTTGACCGAGCGTGGCATTTTTGCGCTGAATCTGGTGTCCAGCCCCGGTTCCGGCAAGACCACACTGCTGTGCAAGACCATTACCCTGTTGAACGAGCAGGCAGTGGCCGTCATCGAAGGCGACCAGCAAACCAGCCAGGATGCCGAGCGTATTCGCGCCACCGGCGCTCCCGCCATCCAGATCAACACCGGCAAGGGCTGCCATCTGGACGCCCACATGGTGGGGCGTGCGATGGAACAGCTCAGCTTGCAGGAGAATTCCCTGCTGATGATCGAAAACGTCGGCAATCTGGTTTGTCCGGCGGCCTTCGATTTGGGCGAAGCGCACAAGGTCGTCATTCTGTCGGTCACCGAGGGTGAAGACAAGCCCATCAAGTACCCAGACATGTTTCGTGCCGCCAGTCTCATGCTGCTCAACAAGATCGACTTGTTGCCGTATTTGAATTTTGATGTGGCCGCCGCCATCGGCTTCGCGCGCCGGGTTAATCCTTATATCCGCGTCATCCAGCTGTCCGCCACCAGTGGCCAGGGCATGGCCGAATGGATGGCGTATCTGCGCGCTGGTGTGCAACTGGCGGGCATCACGAAACAACAAACGGTTGCGCTACTGAAACCACTGCCTTGATCATTCTTGCGCGTCGCATCACAGTTAGCGGTATCGTTCAGGGCGTCGGCTTTCGGCCTTTTGTCTGGCGGCTGGCGCAAGAGCTCAAACTCCGCGGTTGGGTCCGCAACGACGCCCAGGGCGTGGAGATTTCTGCGCAAGGTGGCGCTGCACAGATTGCCGCCTTGCTGGAACGCCTGCGTACCGATGCACCGGCCCTGGCACGTGTGGATGCCGTGCAAGCCGAAAACGCTGAATCCGACGGAGCAGCCGGGTTCAACATCATCGCCAGTGTCAGTGGACGTTCCACCACGGCCATTGGCCCGGATGTGGCGGTTTGCCCGGACTGTCTCGCGGAGTTGTTTGATCCGGCGGACCGTCGTTGGCGCCACGGCTTCATCACTTGCACCCACTGCGGTCCGCGTTACACGGTAACCCGCACCTTGCCCTACGACCGGCCCCAAACCAGTCTGGCGCCGTTCCCGCTATGTCCGGCTTGCGCCAGCGAGTACACGGCACCGGTGGATCGGCGTTTTCATGCCGAAACCACTTGCTGCCCGCTGTGTGGTCCCAAGCTCTCGCTGCGCGATGCGAGAGGCCACACCATTGAGGGCGATCCGATTGCCGGGGCACTGAACCTCTTGCGCAGCGGTGCCATCGTCGCCATCAAAGGCCTGGGCGGTTTTCATCTCGCCTGTGATGCCCGCGATGCCGATGCGGTGGCTCGCCTGCGCCAACGCAAAAACCGGGAAGAAAAACCGTTTGCCGTGATGACAGTCAACGTCGAAAGTCTGGCACCTTTCGCAAAAGTTTCTACTCATGAACGTGCACTGCTGGAAAGCCGCGAACGCCCGGTCGTGCTGTTGCGCGCCCTGACCGCAAGCGCCACGGCACTGCTCGGCGTGGCACCTGGCCTGCTCGCGTTGGGTGTGATGCTGCCCACCACACCGATCCATTTTTTGTTGTTCCATGAGGCCGCCGGCCGGCCAACGGACAGCCAGTGGCTGGACGCACCGCAGGAACTGGCGCTGGTCATGACCAGTGCCAACCCCGGCGGTGAACCGATCGTGCGCGATTCAATTGAGGCGAGAGAGCGCCTGACCGGCATCGCCGATGCGCTGCTCGATCATGACCGCGACATTGTGGCGCGCTGTGACGACAGCGTGCTGCGTTGCCTGGGGCAGTCCGTGCAATTCATCCGGCGCAGCCGGGGCTATGTGCCAGCCGCTATGGCGTTGCCGCGCAACGGACCTTCGGTGCTGGCCTTCGGCGCCCACCTCAAGAGCAGCGTTTGCGTGACCCGTGGCAACCAGGCGTTTACGGCACCGCATATCGGCGATCTGGACAATGCTGCCACCTGCGCCTTTCTTGACGAGACGGTGGATCGCATGCTCAAGCTGCTGGAAGTCAAGCCCGATATCGTCGCGTACGATCTGCACCCAGACTACTACAGCAGCCACGCCGCCATCACCTTTGCTGCCAGGCATGGGCTGCCCACTGTGGCGGTGCAACATCACCACGCCCACATCGCCGCCGTCTGCGCCGAACACGGCCAGCGTGGGCCAGTGCTGGGGTTGGCACTGGACGGCGTTGGCTTGGGCTCGGACGGGGCCGCCTGGGGCGGCGAATTGTTGCGTGTGAATGGCGCCCATTTCGAACGCCTGGGTCATCTCAGCCCTCTACCCTTGCCGGGCGGTGACAAGGCAGCCCGGGAACCCTGGCGCATGGCCGCCGCGGTACTGCATGAATTGGGCCGCAACGCACACATCAGCATGCGTTTTCAGGAACCGGGGGGCAGCATCGTCGCCACCATGCTGGAGCGCAACATCAACTGCCCCCGCAGTTCCAGCATGGGCCGTGTCTTCGACGCCGCTGCCGCGTTGCTGGGCTTGTGCAGCCACATGAAATACGAGGCGCAGGCCGCCATTTTTCTGGAGCAGGCGGCAACACGCCACATTGAGCGGCATGGTTGGGCGCAAGCCGTGGCGGCAAACGGCTGGGTCATAAACCCCGACGGGCAACTCGATCTGCTGCCGCTTCTTGCTTCGCTGGATGGCGCGGTTGATGTCGATCAGGCCGCGGCCCACTTTCACGCCACCCTGGTGGCTGGTTTGACCGATTGGGTCCTGCGCGCAGCGCAGGCCAGCGGCCTGACAACCCTGGCCTGGGGTGGCGGCTGTTTTCTCAACGCCCTGCTGTCCGTGGAACTGAAAAAAAATCTGGAACAACGCGGTATCACGGTACTTACACCCTTGCATTTATCTCCTGGTGACGCCAGTATTGCGCTCGGGCAATCGTGGGTTGCCCTGAATTCTTTGGAGCAATGAAATGTGCCTGGCACTCCCCGTCAAAGTGATAGAAATCGGTACCGCGGCAGCAGGCGATTGGGCCGTGGTTGACCTCGGCGGTGTCAAGAAAGAAATTTCGCTGGCGCTGCTCGACGGCGTCAAAGTCGGTGACTACGTCATCCTGCATGTCGGCTACGCGCTGTCCAAGCTGGACCCCGAGGAGGCCGAAAAAACGCTGGCACTGTTTTCCGAACTGAATGAGACCAGGCTGGCGACCGTGTGAAATACATCGATGAATTCCGCGACGGCGAAGTCGCACGAACCCTGGCGGGCAAGATTGCCTGTGCTGTCGAAACCGGTCGACACTACAGCTTCATGGAATTTTGTGGTGGCCATACCCACGCCATCTCGCGCTACGGCCTGTCCGATTTGTTACCGGAGAATGTGCGCATGGTGCATGGCCCCGGCTGCCCGGTCTGCGTTTTGCCGATCGGGCGTGTCGACATGGCAATCAATCTGGCGCTAGAGCGTGGTGTCATCCTTTGCACTTACGGCGACACCTTGCGCGTGCCCGCTTCCGATGGTCTGTCGCTGATGAAAGCGAAAGCCCGCGGCGGCGACATTCGCATGGTGTACTCGACCCTGGATGCCTTGCAAATCGCGCGTGACAACCCGCAACGTGAAGTGGTCTTCTTCGCCATTGGGTTTGAGACCACAACGCCGCCGACTGCGCTGGCCATCCAGCAGGCCCAGCAGGAAGCACTTGCCAACTTCAGCGTGCTGTGCTGCCATGTGCTGACACCGGCGGCGATCAGCCAGATTCTGGAGTCACCCGAAGTGCGGCAGTGGGGTACGGTACCGATTGACGGCTTCATAGGTCCGGCACACGTGTCCACCGTGATTGGCAGCCGGCCCTACGAATTCTTTGCTGAGGAATACCGCAAGCCGGTGGTGATTGCCGGCTTTGAGCCGCTGGACGTGATGCAGGCGGTCTTGATGCTGGTGCGCCAGGTTAATGAGGGTCGCGCCGAGGTTGAAAACGAGTTCTCGCGGGCAGTCACGCGCGAGGGCAATCTCAAGGCCCAGGACCGGGTCGCCGAGGTGTTCGAATTGCGCCGCGAGTTCGAGTGGCGCGGACTCTCCGTGGTGCCCTATTCAGCCTTGAAGATTCGCGAGAACTACACCACCTTCGACGCCGAGCAGCGTTTCAA
Organism: Betaproteobacteria bacterium; assembly: GCA_025354965.1. Classification (GTDB taxonomy): domain Bacteria; phylum Pseudomonadota; class Gammaproteobacteria; order Burkholderiales; family Burkholderiaceae_C; genus Rhodoferax. The sequence continues at coordinate 12,054 of JANXLW010000087.1, read as the reverse complement.
TCTTGACTACAAATCAGTACCTGACAACAAGGCCTGCGAATGCGGCGCCATTTTGCGCGGCGTCAAACGGCCGCAGGACTGCAAGATATTCGGCACCGTCTGCACACCCGAAAACCCGATTGGTTCCTGCATGGTCAGCAGCGAGGGTGCCTGTGCCGCGCATTACAGTTACGGACGCTACAAGGATATGCATTGATGGCTGAAATCAAGAGAGGTTATGTTCGACCACTGGACCTGAAACACGGTCGCGTTGATCTGACCCACGGTTCCGGCGGCCGTGCCATGGTGCAACTGATCTCCGAGCTGTTCACACGCCATTTGGGCAACGATTATCTGGGTCAGGGCAACGATGGCGCCGTGCTGCCTGCGCCGACGCTGGACGGCAGACCGGCGCGCCTGGTGATGTCCACTGACAGTCATGTCGTTTCCCCTTTGTTCTTTCCCGGTGGCGACATTGGCTGTCTGTCGGTGCATGGAACCGTCAACGACGTGGCGGTGATGGGGGCCACGCCACTGTATCTGGCGGCCGGATTCATTCTGGAAGAAGGCTTTGCGCTGAGTGAGCTGGCACGCATCGTCGAATCGATGGCGCAAGCGGCGCGCGATGCCGGCGTACCGGTGGTAACGGGTGACACCAAAGTCGTGGAGCGCGGCAAAGGCGATGGGGTCTTCATCACCACCACGGCAGTCGGTGTCTTGCCGGACGGTCTGGAGCTGGGCGGCGGCCGCGCGCGACCCGGCGACGTGGTGCTGGTGTCCGGTTCTATCGGCGATCACGGTGTGGCAATCATGAGCAAGCGCGAGAATCTGTCGTTCGACGCTCCCATTGTTTCCGACACCGCAGCGCTGCACGGCCTGATTGGCGCGATGCTGGCCACCGGTGCCGACATCCGCTGCCTGCGCGACCCGACACGCGGCGGGTTGGCAGCCACGCTGAATGAAATTGCCGGGCAGTCCGGCGTCGGCATGATGCTGATCGAGAAAGCCATTCCGGTGAAGCCGGTGGTGGCTGCCGCCTGCGAACTACTGGGTCTGGACCCGCTCAATGTGGCCAATGAGGGCAAGCTGATTGCGATTTGCGCCAGCGCCGATGCGCAAGCCCTGCTGGCTGTCATGCGCGCACATCCGCTGGGTGTCGACGCCGCCCGGATTGGCGAAGTCATTGCAGACGACCATCATTTCGTGCAACTTACCACCGCATTCGGTGGTCGACGCATCGTGGACTGGCTGGCCGGCGATCAGCTGCCCAGAATTTGCTAAGGTGGCACCGATGCGTATCCTGTTGCTCACCCATGCCTTCAACAGCCTGAGCCAGCGCTTGAGCGCTGAACTGCAGCTGCTCGGGCACCAGATCTCGGTCGAGTTTGATATCGCCGACAGTGTCACCGAGGAAGCGGTGCTGCTATTTCGACCCGACCTGATCGTGGCACCCTACCTGCGCCGCGCCATTCCTGAATCGATCTGGTCGCACTATCTCTGCCTGATTGTTCATCCGGGTATCGTCGGCGACCGGGGCCCATCGGCACTCGACTGGGCGATTCAAAGCGGTGAGAGCGAATGGGGTGTCACGGTCCTGCAGGCACAGGCTGAGATGGATGCCGGCCCGGTCTGGGCAAGCGAGAATTTTCCGCTGCGTTGCGCGAAAAAGTCCAGTATCTACCGTCATGAAGTCACGCAGGCGGCGACTACCGCGCTACTGCAAGCGGTGCGGCGCTTTGAGTCGGGCAACTTTGTGCCGCAGGCGTTGGCCACTTTGCCTGCGGTGCGCGGGCAATTGCGAGCGCCAATGAAGCAGGGTGACCGCTGCCTCAATTGGGAGCGTGACGACACCGCAACCGTGTTGCGCAAGATCCACGCGGCCGATGGCTTTCCGGGTTTGGCCGACAACCTGTTTGGTGAGGTTTGCCATCTGTTCGATGCCTGGCCTGAAGCGACTCTGCGCGGTGCACCGGGTGCCCTGATCGCGCGGCGCGAAACCGCCTTGCTCAGGGCAACGGTGGATGGCGCGGTCTGGATCGGTCACGTTAAACGGGCCAACAGCATCAAGTTGCCAGCGCTGCTGGCGTTCGAGCGCGAAGCACAAGACCTACCCGACGTAGCGCTGCAAAGTTGGTGGCGCAACGACACCGCAACCTGGCAGGACATAGCTTACGAAGAGAATGGTGCGGTTGGCAAGCTGCATTTCGAGTTCTACAACGGCGCCATGTCGACGACGCAATGCGAACGGCTGCGCAGGGCTTTGCTATGGGCCAAGCAGCGATCGACACAAATTCTTGTGCTCATGGGCGGCAGCGATTTCTGGTCCAACGGCATCCACCTGAATGTGATCGAAGCAGCGAGTCTGGGCCGGGGTTCAGCGGCTGACGAATCGTGGCGCAACATCAACGCCATGAACGACCTGGCGCTGGAACTGATCAACACCCGGCAACAAATCACGGTGGCGGCACTGGGCGGCAACACCGGTGCCGGTGGCTGTTTTCTGGCGCGCGCTGCTGACCTGGTGTGGGCGCGTGAGGCCGTGTTACTCAACCCGCACTACAAGAACATGGGCAACCTGTACGGCTCCGAATATTGGACTTATCTGCTGCCACGGCGGGTCGGGGAGGACGGCGCACAGGCCATCATGCGCAACCGTCAACCGCTGACGGCGCAGCGCGCCGTGGAGATCGGCTTTGCCGACGCCTGCCTGACCGGTGACGCGCCCGCCTTTCACACCGAGGTAGCAAGGCGCACGATGGAGCTGGCTGCAGCGCCAGACCTGGATCTGAAACTGGCCGCCAAACGCGAGGCGCGCGCGCGTGATGAAGCGGCCAAGCCGCTGGCCGCTTACCGCGCAGAGGAACTGACGCATATGCGGCGCAATTTCTACGGCTTTGATCCGAGCTATCACATTGCGCGGCATCACTTCGTACGCAAGTCAGCGGCGTCGTGGACACCACGGCACCTGGCGCGTCATCGTGATCTGGGCTGGACGACACCATGACGGCACGCGCGCCCTTGTCGGTGTTGGTGGTTGACGACGAGCAGCGCTCACTGGAAACGCTGCGCCGCACGCTGGAAGATCATTTCACTATCTTCTCCGCGGTCTCGGCTGAAGAAGGCATGACTGTGATGGAGTCCGAGTACATCCAGATTGTCTTGTCAGACCAGCGCATGCCCGGCACTTCCGGGGTTGAATTTCTGCGTAGCGTGCGCTCTCGCTGGCCCAACACAGTGCGCCTGATTCTGTCCGGCCATACCGAAGCGCAGGACATCATCGCCGGCATCAACGAGGCTGGCATCTGGCAATACCTGCTCAAACCCTGGCATCCGGACCAGTTGCTGTTGACGCTGCAAAGTGCGGCCGGGCTGTGGCGACTGCAACAGGAAAACCAGCGCCTGACGCTGGAGCTGCGCTCCAGCCCGGAGCATCTTTCGCAACGCGTTGCCAACCTGCGGCTGAAAGCCAAAAGTCAGGCCGGCTTTGATCGCTTGACGCGCGCCAACGACAGCCCGCTGAATGCGGTTTGTGCCCTGGCTGAGAAAATTTCAGGCCACGACCTGTCAGTCTTGATCACCGGTGAATCGGGGACCGGCAAAGAGTTGCTGGCGCGCGCCATTCACTATGCCAGCAACCGCGCAGACCAACCCTTCGTGGTGGAGAACTGCGGAGCGATGCCTGACACGCTTTTGGAAAGTGAACTCTTTGGCCACAAACGCGGCGCCTTTACCGGCGCTACCGAATCGCGCATCGGCCTCTTTCAGCAAGCCGACGGCGGTACCCTGTTCCTCGATGAGATCGGCGAAACGTCACCCGCCTTCCAGGTCAAATTGCTGCGCGCTTTGCAAGAGGGGGAGGTGCGCCCGGTTGGCAGTCCGCGACCAGTGGCGGTTGATGTACGACTGATCGCTGCCACCAATCGAAACCTGGAAGCCGATGTCGCCAGCGGCCGCTTTCGGGAAGACCTCTATTACCGCGTCGCTGGCATCACGCTGTATTTGCCGGCGCTGCGCGAACGCCCGCAGGACATTGCACCCATCGTCGCGCAACTGCTGAAGACATCGAGCCAGCAGCGACGTCAGATGTCAGAGCAGGCGATGAAATGTCTGATTGGGCACGCGTGGCCCGGCAATGTGCGGGAGTTGCAAAACGAAGTGCGTCGCGCGCTGGCGCTCGGCGATGGCCCCGAGCTCGGTGCTGAACTACTGTCAGACCGCGTGCGCCAACCTGCCAAACCCGGCATCAGCCTGAACGCCGCAACAGATTCTGATACCGGACTGCTCAAGCACCAACTGGAGCGCGTTGAGGCGCAGCTCATTGGCGACGCGATGCTGCGCCACAAAGGCAACAAGACACACGTGGCAGATGAACTCGGACTGACGCGAGTTGGCTTGCGCATGAAGTTGATTCGTTTGGGGTTGGAAAAGGACGGCACGCCTTTCTGAACCGGGTGAGCGCCTGCTGGGGTAGAAAGCAGCTTGCTGACGTCCCTGCTGAGGCCTTAAGCAGCCACTAGGGTTTACCCCGTTTTCGGCCCTTGCTGGTGGCTGCTAACCTGCCCCTCTCTTTTCAGAAACAGTTGCTCAAATGGCTCCACCCACCCATCGCACTCGGCTCGCAACACCCCACCAGCAAAAATTTGACGACTTGTGCAGTTGGATTGATGACCACCTTGGGGAACCCATTGGCTGGCATCAAATCATGACGCAAAGCGGGCTTGATTTTCAGACCCTTCAGGTACTCTTTTTTCGCTACAAAAGCACAACGCCCATGACCTGGATACGCCGCAGTCGTGAGACCCTCCAGACAAAGTGAGTTGGGACTAGTTGGCGCGCCAGTCAGACAGGGATGCCGCCACTGTTGACCTTGAGACCGCCGCAAGCCGCAAAACCAGCGACTAAGTTGCCACCAGGGGCAAGGTCAAGGTGAACTGCGCGCCACCTTGCGGTAAATTCTCGACGCTCAGTTGACCCCCGTGTTGCTCGACAATGCCATAACTGATTGACAGACCCAGACCGGTTCCTTTGCCTACGCTCTTGGTGGTAAAGAACGGGTCGAAAATCCGCGATAAATGCGCCTGCGCAATGCCGGGTCCGTTGTCGGCGAATCGCAATATCACCTGCGTGCCTTGACGCTCCAGTGTGATATCCAAGTGCGGCTCTTTCGCCCCCTCGGTGTGCGCCGCGTCGGAAGCGTTCTGGATCAGGTTCATCATCACTTGCAGCAACTGTCCGGCGTTACCGCTGACATAGCAATCACGCCCATGCACCCAGTGGATCTCAAAACGGGGTGCGGTACCTTTTTTCACCCACAGGATGGCGCGCTCGACCACCGAATTGATCTCGACCTGCGTGACTTCCTCATGCACAGCAGTTGAAAACCGCTTCAACCCATTCACGATGTCGGTCGTGCGTTGGGCACCTTCCAAAGTACCTTCCGTCAGGGAGGGCAGATCTTCAAGCAAGTGGTCGATGCGCAACTCATCGCGCAGCGCTTGCACATGGGGTGGCAGTTCCAACTGGTGGACCGCGTCCAGGTAGCGATTCATCCGGCCGGCATAGCGCTGCAGCACATGCACGTTGCCCAGCACAAAGCTGATCGGGTTGTTGAGCTCGTGCGCCACGCCCGCCACCAGACGACCCAGGGATGCCATTTTTTCAGAGTGAAGCAGTTGCTGCTGGGCCAGCTTGAGGGCCTCGTGGGCTTCGCGCAACTGGTGGTAAGCACGCTTGAGTTCACCCAACGGACGCCCGACCAGCACACGCCCTACTTGGCGCCCGGTGCTGTTGTGCCGGGGCGTGCAATTGAGGTCCACCGCAACCACCTGACCGCCCGCATCACGCAAATTGATTTCAACGACGGTCCCGGCACGTGATGCGGAGTGGTACATGGCCAATTGCCAGCGTTGCAGGCTCTGCTCATCGGCCAATAAGTCAATCACCGGGGTGCCCAGCAGCGCCTGTTCGCTGCGACCCACCAGTTCACACAATGCCGCGTTGGTTTCTTCGATCAACCCATCTTGATTGCAAGCTATAAGTACATCGCTCATGGCCGACAGCAAACTGAAAATGAATTGCTGCGATTGCTCCAGTTGCGCGTTCTTTTCTTCCAGTTCCACTTCGTCGCTCACCAGCTTGGAATAGACCTCGTCCATTTTCTGGATCACATCCAGCCAGGTCGCCTCATCAACGCCTTCCAGGTCGCCCAACGGCAGGTGCAGCAGTGGTGAAGGTGGTGGAACCGGCATGATTGAGATCAGTCTGTCAATGCACCGTGCAGACCATGCACGGATCGAAGGAGCGAACAATGTGTTGCACCGCAACGCTCTGGCCGCGACCCTCGGCGCTGTCAATCGTCGCGCCGACCAGCGCGGCTTCCAGCGCACCGGGCGTTCCGCTGGCATCGCGCGGTGAAAAATTCCAGCTAGTGGGGGCCACGATCTGGTAGTGGGCAATGCGACCGCTTTCGATGCGAAGCCAATGCCCTAGCGCCCCGCGCGCCGCCTCTGACAGGCCAATACCTTGCGCCTGCAGGGGCAGTGCCTGAACCTTGTGATAGGGCTCGCGCGCCTGCAGCGCCAATAGCCAATGCTCCATCAGTGGCAGTATGCGGGCAACTTCCATCAAACGCGCCAGCACCCGCGTATAAACCGTACCTCCATGCGCAGCAACCGTGGCCCGGATCAAGGCCTGACCATCTACCAGTTGCCGCGCAATGGCGCCGGTCTCGACCACCTGGCCGGCCAAGCGGGGCGCCTTGTTCCAGCTATAGGCGCCTGGCTTGTCGGCTTGCGCTTGCGTCAGTCCCAGCGTCGGGTGCAGTGGCAGACCACTCTCGCCCTCGGCAAACCACGCGTGGCGCATGTCTTCGCTGATCTGGCTGGCATCGAGCGCCAGACACTGCTGCAAACCATCTTCCCAGATCCCTTGACCCAGTGCGTGCCCGCCGTCGAACCGAGCGTAAGCGCCATAGCTGAGGTAGCGGCCCGGCCCTGCTCCCAGGCTGCTAAGGCCGGTATCGGCTGCAATCTCCAGGAACAGCGCCAGATCGCTGCCATGCGCACGCGTCTGCCAGGCCTGCAGGGCGGCCAGACTGTCGAGACCTGCAACTTCTTCCAGTGGCGTACCGAACAGGGTTTGCTCCAAGAAGGCACGCATTTCCCGCAAGCGTGCCAGCAGACGTACACGCTCAGTGGACTCAATGGCGCGCGAGGTACCTCCCGGCAGAATAGCGCCGGTGTGTGGCCATTTACCGCCCAGCGCGCCCATCAGTTCCAGCCAGCGAGAGCGTGCCGCCAGTGCAGCGCGATTGTGCAAGCCGCTGCCCGAACCGCCAACTACCGCTGCAAAGCGCCGTTGTGCTTCGGCAAACCAGCGGCGACCGCCGTACACCTCGCGGGTGAAATCCGGCATGAAGAAAACATAAAAATGGGTCAGGTGATCAGCCAGGTTCTCGCAGGCCAGCATCAGATTGGTGGCGTGCAGCCCATTTGGCGGCATCACGACGCCAGAAGCATCCGCCAAGGCCTTGGCGGCAGCGACCGACTGCGAGATCGAACAGATACCGCAAATGCGCGGCGCGATGGTCATTGCATCCATCGGGTCGCGGCCAAGCAGAATGACTTCAAAACCACGGTACATCGAAGCGCTGACGCGCGCCTCCGTGACGCGGCCGTCATGCACTTCAAGCTGCACTTCGAGGTCGCCCTCGACCCGGTTAAACGGCCCCAGAATCATTCGAGTCACAATAACCCCCACGCTCGGCACTGTATTTCCACGCTAGCGCTGCCCGGTCTTGCGCGACACTGGCGGCACGGCCACATGATCACTGTGCGAGTTTCTCTTGACGCGTTTCGGCGTGGCGCTTTTGGACAGCGAGGCCAACGCCACAAACCAGGCCTTGGGCATGTCGATAGGCAACCCGATAGGGATACCAGCCAGCTTGGGCGTGAGATGAAATGGATGCCCCGGATTTTGAAACCCTGGCTCGGTGCAACTGATGCAGGCGTAACCGGCACGCGTGCACGAGCCGTAACCATTCCACAGGCGCGTATTGCAGTCGGCGTGCGCCTGAGTGCCTTTGCAGCCCATGTTCTCCATGGTGCAACCCAAATCCGACGGCTTGGCGGCGCTGGCCTTGTACTCGTAATACTCGTTGCGCGTGCAACCGTGGTGCACCAACTGGTCGGCATAAAAACGCGGGCGCGACAACGGGTCCAGATCGTCGGCAGTAAGCAAGCCGGCAGCCAGCGCCATCAGTGTGTCGGTGACCCAGCCAGGGTGCGTTGGACAGCCGGCGATATTGATGACCGGTAAACCACCACGAGCCCGAAATTGGGCGCCCAACAGGCCGCCGATGTGCTCGTCTTCATACTGCAATCCGCAGGCATCAGTCGGATTGGTACCAGTGGCCGTGATCCCGCCCCAGGCCGCACAACTGCCCACCGCTATCACATGCGTGGCCACGGTAGAGAGTTGACGCACCCAGTCGATCATGGCAACGCCGGTGCCCGCCAGCATATGAAAGCGACCGCTGGCATGCGGTCCGCGCAACATCGAGCCTTCGATGCACAGCGCATCCAGCCGCACTCGGTCATTCAGGCAGTCGTTCATCAAACCTGTCAGGTCCTGGTCGCCTGCCAGCGACAGGGCCGGATGCCACAGCATCTGAATGCCATTGCCACGCAACAAGTCCGGAAAGTTGACGCTGTCGGCGCTCAGCAGCGACATGCTGCAGCCACCGCAACCGCCCGATTGCAGCCACAGCACGTTAAGCGTCATGTCAGCTCCAGTTTCATGATGTCGTGGGTCTCACCTTTGGCACAAGTCTATACCGTGCAAGCCACACAGGGGTCATAGGCCGCCGCCAGGGTATTGGCCGCGGCTGTCGCACCAGCGGGCAAGGCGCTCAAGGCCCGCGCCAACGCCCCGTCCGGGTGAAAATTCCACTCGGTCGGCGCTAGCACCCGATAGTCCCGCACCCCACCATCGGCGTCGAGCCGCACCCAGTGCAACAGCAGGCCACGCGCCATCTCGCACCAGGCCAGCGCCTGAGCATTGGGCAAACGCAGCGCGCCCATTGCCAATAGCGACGCTCTGCTCTCAACCGGACTTTGCAGATCAGCCGCTGCAATCTCGATTAGCTCCATCCAGCGTGCGCTCAAACGCGTCCAAGCAGTTTGCCGTGACAACATTCGTCCCGGCCGCTGCCGCAGGCGTGTCCAGGGGCCGGTTTCGGCGCACTGGCCAAGCCACTTTGGCTGCTGTGCGAAATCTGGCTCGCCAGCCAGCGCTTGCGCCAGTTGCCGCAAGCGGTCAGTCTGCAATGCCCGGTCTTCGTCTAACAAATCAAGGCAGCGCATCGCAGGTGTCAAGGCATGCGCAATCGGATGCCAGGCCGCCAGACAGCGCGCTGGCCACAGCCGGTCAGCCTGTGCCTGGCACCAAACCAGCAAGGCCTCGGGGTGACGATAGCTTGCCAGCCACTCAACCACCGATTGACCCAGAACGCATTGCTCCAGCCAGACTCGCAAAGCGGCAAGTGCCACCTGCGCCGAGGCGGCATCGGTGGCCGTTGGAGACGTCGTCAGCGACAGCGGACAGTCACGCAACCAGTCCATGTTGTGGGTCCCGGCGCTCAACTCGGTCAGGCGCACAGGCCAGTCCAGCGCGATACTGCGCAGATGGTCACGCGCGGTCTCGATCCACAGCAGCTCCGGCGTTTCAGTTGCCGAGAACTCTTGTGCCCCGGCGGCCTGCGCCGCGGCCAGTGCCATGTCAGCCGCGCGGCGATGAGCGTGGGCACACAGCGTGAAAACGCTGCTCAGAGTGCTACCGACCTGTTCGCCACGTTGGCCTTGCAGCACGCGCCCTAATCGCCCAGCACCCAACACCGGACGCTGGCCCACAATGCTGTGCGCAGTACCCGGGTGCAGTTGGTACTGACCACTGAGCGCCTCCCAGGGGGCGGAGTTTCGATTGACGCTGACAGGCGCGATCACTAGAGTTTTCCTTTCCGACCACAAGAAAACCTTGGCGGCCCTGGTTTCTCACCGGCGAAGCACGGACCGAAACAGTGTACTTGCACTCAATCCAGCGCCTGCCGCCGGCTTATCGAATAGAAGATCAACAACGCCAAGCCGACCGCAATCGGCATCAAAGCCCAGACCGCGGTGTCGGCCCTGTCATTGAACAGTTGCCCAATGCCAATGGCGACACCCAGGAACAACCAGATCAAGCCCCAGCGCAGGCTGCCGGCGAGCGTCGCCTTCGGCTTGTCCCGGCCTTGCAAAAACTCCAGCGGCAACGGTGGCACTTCCATCCCGCGCTCAATCGCCAACATGCGCTCCTGGTGATGCAATTCAAAGATTCGCGTCTTCTTTTGATGATCGAGCCACAGTGCAAGCATGCCAATGCCGATGCCCATGACAATGCCAAGGATGGGAATCAAGAGTGGAAGAATGTGTTGCAAATCAGACATGTCGTTTTCCTCTACGGGATGATGGGATGACGTTGATACCTGCTGCACAATGAAACGGTTTCACCTCTCGCGAAATATTATTTGTGCGCTTTGGTGAAACCGTTTGAGGTTTTCCAAGTACCAAAGCTCATGCCTGACATCTCGCCCGCCTCATCGACCTCGCCCAGCGGTGCCGCGCTGCGCGACGCCGATATTCAGGCTCAACTGCTGGCGGGTGATGGCGCAGCAGCCTTTACCGCCTTGCTGGAGCGTTACGAACTCAAGGTGTTCCGACTCTGCGTGTCGCTGTTGCACGACACCAGCCAGGCCCAGGACATGGCGCAGGAAGTGTTCTTGCGGGTCTGGCGCTACCTGGGCCACTACGACGCTGACAGCGGCGCCTTCTCGACCTGGATCTACGCCATAGCGCGCAACCAGTGCCTGTCTGCCTTGGCCAAACAGCCCAGGCCGTGTGACTCGCTCGATGATGCCGACGTATGGCAGAAGGTAGCCCAAATTCCAACTGCCACCGAAGTCAACGACGCGGCTTCGCTGGCCCTGTTGCGCAAGCTGGTTCAGGCCCTGCCGGCGACCCAGCGCAGTTGCCTGCTGCTCTATTACTTTGAGGACAACTCGGTGGCCGAAGTGGCTGCCCTGCTCGACCTGCCCTTGAATATGAACGTCAGCGCCAACAGCTGCATGCGAACTATATTCGCTTACGCCGCAACCAATTGGCGCTCGTTGTCGCCAGTGCCTTTGCTGCCGGTGTCTGTGTCAGCCTGTTGCTGCCCTGGCTTTACAGCCTGGTCGATTCAGCTGCCTATGTCAGTCTACCGCTGGTCACACTGGTGATCGTGCTGACGCTGGGTGCAGGCGCCTGGCTGGAACGCTTCGGGAAAACAGATCTGCCTGGTCCGAGCGACAGATAAACATGTCATGTGGGTACCGCCAATCGCACCTCATCCAATCGCCCACTCAATCCAGCGTCTGCCGATAACGCTTGAGCGCGATCACGCCGGCGACAAACAGGAACAACAGCATCGGCCACAGCTCGGGCAGCAATTGAGTTGCCGTGTTGCCCTTGAGCAGGATGCCGCGCACGATGCGCAGAAAGTGGGTCAGCGGCAACACCTCGCCAATCCACTGCGCCCATACCGGCATGGCGCGAAACGGGAACATGAAGCCCGACAGCAGCATCGACGGCAGGAAGAAAAAGAAGGTCATCTGCATCGCCTGCAACTGGTTGCGCGCCACCGTGGAAAAGGTAAAACCAACCGCCAGATTGGCCACAATGAAAACACCAATCATGGCCATCAGCAACGTGAAGCTTCCGACCATCGGCACCTGGAACAAAAGAAAGGCGGCAACCAGGATGACGCCCAGCTGGATGTAGCCGATCACCACGTAAGGCAGGATCTTGCCAACCATGACTTCGGATGGTCGCACCGGGGTTGCCAGCAGGTTTTCCATGGTGCCACGTTCGCGCTCGCGCGTCATGCCCAGCCCGGTCAGCATCACCATGGTCATGGTCAGGATGGTGCCAATCAAACCGGGCACGATGTTGTAGCGTGACAGGCCTTCCGGGTTGTAGCGTTTGTGAACCCGCACTTCAAAAG
>JANXLW010000081.1 GCA_025354965.1 Betaproteobacteria bacterium | reverse complement strand
ATTCCAGTGCCAACCGATAGCGCTGTTTTCCAAATGTAGTTTGCCGTGCGATTCGGGTGCAAAATGTCAGGACCGCTTGACCTGCGGAGATCTGTTCGGCCAAGGCTTGGCAAGCGTTATGCGCAATGTTGAGCACCGTTTGAATGAGCTGCTCACGGTCACCCCGAAACTCTGGAATTGAACTGTCATAGTCGCGCACAACTGTCAGCCCTTTGGGAAACTCGGCCGCGATCAGTGAACGCACACGCTCGCATACCTCGTGAATATTGACGTCACCCACCAGGTGCAGGCGCCGGTGGGGTGCCAACAGACGATCCACCAACGACTGCAGTCGATCAGCTTCATGAATAATGACTTGCGTGTATTCGGTAAGCTCGCGCGATTCGATCTCCATCTCGAGCAATTGCGCAGCGCCCCGAATGCCGCCCAGCGGATTCTTGATTTCGTGCGCCAGATTGCGGATCAATTCTTTGTTGGCCTGTGCCTGCTCCGCCAACCGCTCCTCACGATCCTGCCGCGCCTGCATCTCCAGGGGCAACAACTCTACAATGATTTCATCCTCCATTTCGGTCTGCGTGACGATCACATGAACCTGCAGTGGGTCGCGGCCAAAACGCTTCAGCCAGGCCTCATAACGCAAGGCGGCGAATTCATTGCTGCCAGCACCCTGCAACGCATTTTTTAAATAGCTCGGCTCGGTAAAGCTGTCCGGGAAAAAAGTGCCAATGATGGAACGCCTGGAAATGCCTAAAGCATCTTCCAGCGCGGCGTTGGCAAATGATACTTCGCCATTGCTACGCACCACCGCGACCAGCGTGGCCAGCAGATCAAACGATTGAAAACGCACGGTTGCCGACAAGGCGGCAGAACCGCTAGCGCTGGAAGACCGGGAAGCAGGATTGTTCAAGTCACCTATTTTGCCGCAGGTGCTGCTGTGGCGCGACCGAGTTCGCGGCGAATACCGGCAATATCGCTTTCATTGCGTGCCAGACTGGCCTTCAGTTCAGCGACCCGGTCCAGATACTTCTGGTAATTGCGCGTTTCATCACCCCGCCTCTCCGGCTCACCGTTGTTGTACTCCTTTTGCAACTCGGCCTGGCGCGCCTCCGCCTTTTTAAGCTCGGACTCCAAAATTTGACGGGACTCGGAATCGCGAGACTTCTGTTCACCAGTATCCACCTTCTGTCCGCCTGATGACATTGCTGTCGACCCCGATGCACTGCGTGGCGCTGCCGACGCAGCAGGACGGGTACCCTGCACCACGGTCACGTTGCCGCCTTCCATCAGCTTGCAGCCACGCGTCTGGGTACTGGGTAGTGTGTTGGTGTACTCATTGCCGCAACGGTAAATACGTTCCTGCGCATAACCGTTGGCAATAAACACGCTGGCAGTAACCGAAATTAGAAATGCATGTTTCATACGTTTTCCACGCCTCAATAAAATTGCATGGACTGGGGCATAAGTATGCGTCAATTGCAAACCGGCAAAGTGGATGCCGGATTCCGACAACAAAAAAAGGACGGTGAAAGCCGTCCTTTTTTACCACAAACTGTAACGATTTAAAGAGAGTAGTACATCTCGAACTCGATTGGATGGGTCGCCATGCGCAAGCGCGTTACTTCTCCCATCTTCAGCTCGATGTAGGCATCCAGCATGGTGTCGGTGAAGACACCCCCCTTGGTCAGGAAAGCACGGTCGCCGTCAAGGCAGTCCAGCGCCTGATCCAGGCTGTGGCAGACAGTCGGGATCTTTGCGTTCTCTTCTGGCGGCAAATGGTACAAATCCTTGGTCGCCGCTTCACCGGGGTGGATCTTGTTTTCCACACCGTCCAGTCCAGCCATCATCAAGGCGGCAAAGCCGAGGTAGGGATTCATCAGTGGATCAGGGAAACGCGCTTCAATGCGACGCGCTTTGGGGCTGGCCACATAGGGAATGCGGATCGAGGCTGATCGATTTTTGGCCGAGTAAGCCAGTTTCACCGGCGCTTCGTAGCCAGGAACCAGACGCTTATAGCTGTTGGTGCCGGGGTTGGTAATGGCGTTCAGGGACCGTGCGTGCTTGATGATACCGCCCACATAATAGAGTGCAAAGTCTGATAGACCAGCATAGCCGTCACCAGCAAACAGATTTTTGCCATCTTTCCAGATCGACTGGTGCACGTGCATGCCGGAACCGTTGTCGCCAACGATTGGTTTAGGCATGAATGTGGCCGTTTTGCCATAGGCATTGGCGACGTTTTGCACGACGTATTTGAGGATCTGCGTCCAGTCGGCGCGCTGCACCAGGGTGCTGAACTTGGTGCCGATTTCATTTTGACCGGCCCCTGCCACCTCGTGGTGAAAAACTTCAACCGGTATGCCCAACGACTCCAGAATCAAGGACATTTCAGCGCGCATGTCCTGCGTACTGTCAACCGGTGGCACGGGAAAGTAACCGCCTTTGACGGTCGGGCGATGACCGCGATTGCCGCCTTCGATCTTTTTACCCGAATTCCATGGCGCTTCGTATTCGTCGATCTTGAAGAAAGTGCCCGACATATCGGTGTTCCATCGCACATCATCAAAGATGAAGAATTCTGGCTCAGGCCCAAAGTAAGCGGTATCACCCATGCCAGAGGCTTTGAGATAGGCTTCGGCGCGCTTGGCAATGGAGCGCGGATCGCGGTCGTAGGCCTTGCCGTCGCTGGGCTCTACCACGTCGCAACTCAAGAACATCGTGGTTTCTTCGAAAAACGGGTCAATATTGGCCGTCGAGGGATCAGGCATCAGTTGCATGTCGGAGGCTTCAATGCCCTTCCATCCAGCGACAGATGAGCCGTCAAACGCATGCCCGGCAGTGAATTTGTCTTCATCAAAATGAGAAACAGGCACAGTCACGTGCTGTTCTTTGCCACGGGTATCGGTGAAACGGAAATCAACAAACTTGACTTCGTTGTCTTTCACCATCTTCATGACGTCTGCGACGGTCTTGGCCATCAAATACTCCTGGTTGGATCGTTGTTGAAAAAGTTACCCACTTGCGAATGCAGTTTTTGTGCCAATTACAGCGTTGGCATAAAACCACCTACCCTTGTATTTTGCCCTGAGTTTCAGAACGCTTTCACATTGGGTGAAGGATGGTCGCAGCCTGGTCTGTCTCGCACCGGGCTCCGTTGGCACCGGTACGGTGCAATATTATCCCGCACCAAATTGAGTTGTTTATTTTTGCACCAATTCGGGACCAAGCGTCGCATTGAAACCCCGCAAACCAGCTAACAGGGCGGGGTAGGCTTGGGCCACCAAAGCAGGCTCTCCTTTGACCCCCAACTCTATATGGCGACCGTACTGCGCGTGGTCCACACTGGGAAGACTGAACACCTTGACGCCTGCGTAGGTGCGCTCGATTTCTTCCATCAGAGGAGTCAGCGTGGCCTCCATCGCACCAAACACAATGACGGAATTCTCGATCCAGGAGGAGGTTCGGAAAAGATGAGCGCAATGCGTGTCAAGAACCCATTCGATCATGGGCCAGGCCATAACCGGAAAACCGGGCACGAAGAATACGCCCCCACGCTTCCCCACTGGGTGTGGGTCGCTGCCCCCCGGGGGGGCTAATTTCCCTTGGGGCGACCCGGCGGGAAATTGATCACCCCCACGCTCCCCCATGAGGTAAAAACCAGGTATTTTGTTGAACGGATTGGGGATGATCGTCGCCCCGACCGGGAACACGCCCATGTTCAAGCGGTGAATGTTGTCCGGTCGATCTGGTTCGTAGGGCGTGCCCTGCTGCAATGCCAGGTCCTGCATGCGCTGGCGAATCAGGTCCTCCGCCAGTGGGTGCAGCGCTAAATTCACGCCCAAAGCTTTGGCGGCGCACTGGCGCGTGTGATCGTCTGGCGTGGCACCTATGCCGCCAGTTGAAAAAACCACGTCTCCTGAGGCAAAAGCACGCTTGAGCGTGGCTTCAATGCGTTGCGGCGAATCGCCGACGTATTCGGCATAGTCGAGTTTCAGGCCACGCGCCTTAAGCAATTCGATGACTTTAGCCAGGTGCTTGTCTTCACGTTTACCGGAAAGGATTTCGTCGCCAATGACGATCAAACCGAAACCGGGTGTCAAGCCATCAGGAGGGATTGCGAGGGGTAGATTTGTCATCCTGCAATGGTAGCGCCTCGACACCCATCAAGTTGCCTGGGTTGCTGGCAGGAGGGGCCGGAACCGGCGTCTTCCCTGCACGTAAGGCCTGCAACGCCGCCAGGCAATAGTGGGCATACCAGAGGGACGAAAATGCAAACACCAGCGTGTAAATCCAGATCGCCAGCGGCACCAGAATCACAAACATGGTGACCAGCAGTGCCCCGGACGCCCAGATTACGCTGGGCACCGCTCCCAGGAGGCCGCAAAAAACACCGATACCGAGCAACCAGGGCCGATGTCTCTTAAAAATCTCGCGCCGCTCTTCGGGGGTGGCATGCTCCGCCAGTGCATCAAACGCCATCACCCGGTAGGTGAGCCAGCCCCAGATCAATGGCGGTATAACCAGAATGAGCGGCGGCACCAGCCAAAAGGGTATTGAAATGACCATGGCAATCAACGCCAGCACAGTGGAACCCAGTGACCACAGCAGGCTGAACCAAAGTGAGCCCCTGTGTTTGTGTTCCAGCTGAGGAAACCGCCGCTCGGCAACCAGCAAAGTCAAGGCTGGAGCCATCAATACGGCCACCATCAGCAACGAAAGCACCACAATGATGGGGGTCACAGAAAATACAACTATCAAGGGCACCAGGACCATCTTGAGGCTACCCGCACCCACGCTCTGCAACCAGCCCCAGACGTTGTTGACAAACAGGGAGGATTCAAGCGCCCCACGCACCCAGTCCAGAGTATCTTCCCAAAAAAAATAACCCCAACCCAGGGCCATAGCTACCATCAGCAAAAGCGGGAAAAAAGACAAGGCAATCACACGTGGGCGAACGCAATACGCCAGTGCGCGCCAGAAGGAATCCAGAAGTAGCGTCATGAAACAAGCATAACCGCAGGTCGCTGTTGGGCCAACGCAAATCAGCCAGCCATACTGGCCAGATCCGCGGCACTCAACCAGCGCCAATGACCGGGCGCCAAATCATCAGGCAGTCGCAAGCCACCAATTTGGGAGCGGTGCAAGACCTCGACGCGGTTGCTGATTGCGGCCACCATACGTTTGACCTGGTGGTACTTTCCCTCGGTCAGCGTCAGGCGTAACTGGTGGCTTGCCACCGCTTCGCAGGCCGCCGCGCGCACCGGCTTGGGGTCATCGTCGAGCACCACCCCGGCCAGCAGCTTTTTGATTTGTGCGTCGTCAAGCGGATGTTTCACCGTTACTTCGTAGACCTTGGGCACATGATGGCGCGGCGAACTCATGCGGTGAATGAATTTTCCGTCGTCCGTCAACAGCAGCAGTCCGGTGGTGTCCTGATCAAGTCGACCGACGGCTTGAACGCCCTGCACTGCTCCTTTTTGCGGGCGCAAGCGCAGCGGCGGCGGCAGCAAGGTGTAAATACTGGGATA
>JANXLW010000002.1 GCA_025354965.1 Betaproteobacteria bacterium | reverse complement strand
CCGAAATGTTCACCCGCCGCGCCAGCAAAGGCCAGTGCGTGAACCAACCGTACCTGGGCTGCCGAGAGTTCGCAGCGGACTTTCGGTTGGTGACAGCAGACACGCCACCCGCCACGCCGATTGGTGACACTCGCGAGCTGGGGTGGATGCTGCATGACCTGGACTTCACCCATCCCTCTGACCCACAGCCGCGCTTTTTCAACGCGAAGATTGACAAGGGCGTGGTGCAGGTTCCCCCGTTTGAGGAGGCACGCGGATGATTTTGCAGGCTCTGAACGATTACTACCGCCGCAAGTGCGACGACCCCGATCCGGCGCAGCGCCTGCCCATGTTCGGGCTGGAGCAAAAGGAAATCCCCTTCATCCTGGAGATCAGCGCCGAAGGCGAATTACTGCAATTGCGCGACACCCGCGAGCTGAACGGCAAGAAGAAGGTGGCCCGTGTGTTCCGGGTGCCCATGGGCATCAAAAAGACTTCCGGCGTGGCTGCCAATTTGCTGTGGGACACGCTGGAATACGTGTTGGGTGTGAACACCAAAGGCAAGCCCGAGCGGGTGGCCGAGCAGCATGTCGCCTTTCGCGCCCGTGTTGCCGCCCTGCCTGACGCAGCCTGCGAGGACGCAGGCATTCAGGCCGTGACGCGCTTTCTGGATCACATTGACCTGACTCAGTTGGAACGCCAACCCGCCTGGGCAGATGCATTGGAGAGCAATGCCGTGCTGAGCTTTCGGCTGCAAGGCGACCAGGATTTGGTGTGCCAGCGCCCTGCCGTGGTGAGTGCTGCGCTGAATGCTTCGACTGGTGATGATGCGCCGCAGGCCATGTGCCTGGTCACGGGTGAGCAAGCCCCGGTGGAGCGCTTGCATGCATCCATCAAAGGCGTGTGGGGTGCGCAGACGTCGGGGGCCAACATCGTATCGTTCAACGCCCGTGCCTTCGAGTCGTATGGCAAGACAGAGCGCCAGGGTGAAAACGCTCCGGTCAGCCGCGCCGCGGCCTTTGCCTATACCACCGCGCTGAACCACTTGCTGCGCAAAGACTCGCCCCAGCGCATCCAGGTGGGGGATGCGTCCACCGTGTTCTGGGCCGAGCGCGATTCCGACTTTGAGACCGCAGCCGCAGACATTTTTGGCGACTCGCCCAAAGACGACCCTGACTGCGGAAACCGTGCCGTGCATGCCCTGCTGGATGCTGTGCACAGCGGCAAGCTGGCCGGGCCGGAGGGTGATACGCGGTTTTATGTACTGGGCTTGGCTCCCAACGCGGCACGCATCAGCATTCGCTTTTACCACTGCCTGCCTTTGCGCGAACTGGGCCAGCGCATCGTGCAGCACTTCAAAGATTTGGAGCTGGCCCGCGGCCCGCATGACCCGCAATACCCCTCGCTGTTTCGCCTGCTGACGGCAGTGGCAGTGCAGAACAAGGCCGACAACATTCCGCCCAATTTGGGTGGCTCCATCGTCGACGCCATTTTTGCCGGGGTCAACACGGCCTACCCCAGCCTGTGGTTGAACGCGGCGGTGGGCCGCTGTCGGGCCGAACAGAACGTCAGTTACCTGCGTGCAGCGGCCATCAAAGCCTGCCTCAACCGCCAGATGCGCTACGCCCAACCTTCAGCACCTCATCCCACCCTAGAACAGGAGTTTTTGCCCATGCTTGACCTCAGTAACCCCAACCCGGCATATCGTCTGGGGCGGCTCTTTGCCGTGTTAGAAAAAATCCAGGAAGAAGCCAGCCCCGGCCTGAATGCCACCATTCGAGACCGTTACTACGGTGCGGCCTCCAGCACCCCGGTGGCGGTGTTCACCACTTTGCTGCGCTTGAAAAACGCGCACCTCAAGAAACTCATGCCAGGGCGTGTCACTGGGTTTGAGAAATTGCTGGGCGAAGTGCTTGGCCCCGTGACCGACTTTCCCAAACACTTGCCGTTGCCCGATCAGGGCCGCTTTGCGCTGGGCTACTACCACCAGCGGCAAGTCTTTTTCACCAAAAAGACAGACGACTCAACCATTACAACCGCACCCAAAGAAGGAACCCCAGCATGAGCACCGACAAAGCACTCTCCAATCGCTACGACTTCGTCCTCATTTTTGATGTGAAGGACGGTAACCCCAATGGCGACCCCGATGCAGGCAATATGCCGCGCCTGGACGCTGAATCAGGCCACGGGTTGGTGACTGATGTATCCCTCAAACGCAAGGTGCGCAATTTTGTCGGCTTGGTCAAAGAGCAAGACGCACGCGAGCCGGTAGATGGAGAAAAGCGCTTTGAAATCTATGTGCGAGAAAAAGCCATCCTGAATCATCAGAACCAGCGTGCCTATTCGGCATTAAATCTGGCTGTAGCCATCGAGGAACAAGCGGAAGTCGCTACAGAAAACGAAGCAACCGATGTCAAGAAGAAAAAGCCCGTTAAAGAAAAACGTAAAGGCAGCGCCGATGAGGTGGGGCAGGCCCGCAAATGGATGTGCCAAAACTTCTTTGACGTGCGCACCTTCGGCGCGGTCATGTCCACTGGCGTGAACTGTGGCCAGGTGCGCGGCCCAGTGCAGCTTACCTTTGCCCGGTCGGTCGAACCCATCGTGGCGCTGGAGCACTCCATCACCCGCATGGCGGTCGCTACAGAAGCAGAGGCGGAAAAACAGCAGGGAGACAACCGCACCATGGGCCGCAAACACACCGTGCCCTATGGCGTGTATGTGGCCCACGGCTTTGTGTCGTCCTTCCTGGCCAAGCAAACCGGGTTTGGTGACGACGATCTGGAGTTGGTGTTCCAAGCCCTGGCGCAAATGTTTGAACACGACCGCTCGGCCGCACGCGGCGAAATGTCCACCCGTGGGCTGTATGTGTTCAAGCACGATAGCGAACTCGGCAACGCCCCGGCCCATGCCCTGTTTGACCGCCTCAAGGTGGAACCTAAATCAGCGGGTGACGTGGCCCGCAGCTTTGATGCGTATTCGGTGGTTTTTGACGGGCTCAACCTGGCCGTTGGGCAGTCCATCCAGCCCACTCCTGGGGTGACCTTGACCCGGCGCTGCTGATCGGAGCGAACATGAAAATCCTGCCCACCGACTTCGACGGCCAGTCTATCCGCCGGGTGTATGACCAAGACACCGAAACCTGGTGGTTCTCCGTCATTGACGTGGTGCAGGTGTTGACCCAACAGGCCGATTACCAGACGGCGCGCAAATACTGGAACAAGCTCAAAGAGCGCCTGAGCAAGGAAGGCAGTGAGTCGGTGACAAACTGTCACCGACTGAAATTGCCAGCGGCCGATGGCAAAAGCTACCTCACTGACGTGGCCACTGCCGAAACCCTGCTGCGCCTGGTGCAGTCCGTCCCCAGCCCCAAGGCCGAACCCATCAAGCTCTGGCTGGCCAAAGTGGGGTATGAGCGCATGCAAGAGCTGGCCGACCCAGCCCTGTCGCTCGACCGCGCCCGC
>JANXLW010000001.1 GCA_025354965.1 Betaproteobacteria bacterium | reverse complement strand
GCCTAAGACCAGTTACGCCGGTTACGCTTGGCGCCCATGAAAATCACTTTTTGTTGCGCCGAGACCAACGCCGAGCCCTGGCTGGCTGGCCTGCGCGCGGCCTTGCCGGAGGCCCAGGTGGACCTCTGGCAACCGGGCGCCGCGCCGGCTGACCATGCGGTGGTCTGGGCGCCGCCGCAACAGTTTTTTGACGAGCAGCCGCAACTCAAAGGCGTGTTTAATATTGGCGCCGGGGTGGACGCGCTGCTGAAACTGCGACTGCCAGCGCAGGCCACCGTGGTGCGACTCGATGACGCCGGTATGTCGGTGCAGATGGCCGAGTATGTGTGCCACGCAGTGATCCGGCATTTTCGCGAGTTTGATGGCTACGAAGCCGATGTGAACGCGGGAAAATGGTCTTACCGCAAGCCAAGTGAGCGCGCAGATTTCCCGGTCGGCGTGATGGGCTTGGGCGTGCTGGGCGAGCGCGTTGCCAAAGCGCTCAAGCAGTTTGATTTTTCGGTACTGGGCTGGAGCCGCTCCGTCAAAGCCATAGCCGGCGTGTGCTGCTTTGCCGGCACCGCACAATTCAAGGACTTTCTGGCGGCAACCAAGGTGCTGGTGAATCTGCTGCCCCTTACACCGGATACCCGCGACATCATGCGGCTGGAAACCTTGTCACAACTGCAGCGTGGCGGCTACATCATCAACGTGGCACGCGGGGCGCATCTGGTGGAAGAAGATTTGATCACGCTGATCGACAGCGGACATCTGGCAGGCGCCACACTGGATGTGTTTCGCTCCGAGCCCTTGCCGGCACAACACCCGTTCTGGCAGCACCCCAAAATTACGGTGACACCGCACACTTCGGCGCGCACCTTGCGGGACGAATCCATTGTCCAGATTGCGGGCAAGATCATGGCGCTGGAACGACGTGAGTCGATTGCCGGTATCGTTGACACTGTGCGCGGCTACTGAGGGTGGCCAAGTCTTTCAATTGAGGAAACGTAGATGAGCATCCCTTCCCGAGTCAAACTGGTTGAAGTCGGCCCACGTGACGGTCTGCAAAACGAAAAGCAGGCGGTACCTGCGGCCGTCAAGATCGAGTTGGTGCACCGGTTGCAGGACGCCGGATTGCAAGAGATCGAAGTCACCAGTTTCGTGTCGCCGAAGTGGGTGCCGCAGATGGCGGACAACGACGAAGTGATGGCCGGAATCCAGCGCAAGCCCGGCGTGCGCTATTCGGTGCTGACGCCCAATCTGCAGGGTTTTGAGGCGGCGTTAAAGTCAAAGCCCGACGAGATTGTGGTGTTCGGTGCCGCCAGCGAAGCCTTCAGCCAGAAGAACATCAACTGCTCCATCGCCCAGAGCATCGAGCGCTTCGCGCCGGTAGTGCAGGCGGCTCGCAATATTGGTATCTTCGTGCGCGGTGCCATGTCGTGCGCAGTGGGTTGTCCGTATGAGGGCGATATCGCCCCTGAACGGGTGGCCTACCTGGCTGCCTTGATGAAGGGCATTGGCGTACAGCATGTGGGTGTCGCCGATACCATCGGCGTCGGCACACCGCTCAAAGTACAGCGCGCGCTGGAGGCAACATTGCAGCATTTCGATATCGACGATGTTTCCGGACATTTTCACGATACCTATGGTCAGGCCTTGGCCAATACGCTGGCTGCGATGGAGATGGGTATCTGGCAGTTTGACACGTCGGTGGCAGGCCTTGGCGGCTGCCCCTATGCCAAGGGCGCTACCGGCAATGTGGCCAGCGAAGATGTGGTGTACCTGCTGAACGGCATGGGCATAGCCACCGGCATTGACCTGGACCAGTTGATTGATGCCGGCAAGTTCATCAGTGATTTTCTGCAACGCAAGCCCAATTCGCGTGCGGCGACGGCGATTTTGAACAAGAGGTTGGCTTGATGAACTCGGCTCAAGATTCGTCATTGGGATTGCCGCGTCGCTTTGCTCCTCGCAATGACGATTCGCACAGCAATCCGGGCAATTTGCCTGAAGGTGTGCAGCGTGTTGCCGCTGCCTTGCAGGCGCAGGGCCATCCCCATAGGCCAGTGATGCTGGACGATGCGGCGCGCACCGCCCAGCAGGCCGCTGACGCGCTGGGCATTGCGCTGGGGCAGATTGCCAAGAGCATCATCTTTCGCCGCAAATCAGACGATGTGGCGGTTCTGGTGGTGACATCGGGCGACAAACGTGTCGACGAGAAGAAGGTGGCGGCACTGTTGGGGCCTTTGGGCCGCGCTGACGCTGAGTTTGTCAAAACCAAAACCGGCTTCTCCATCGGTGGTGTGCCCCCGATCGCCCACGCAACGCCCTCGGTGACGTTGATTGATCAGGAGCTTTTGCGCTTTGAAGAAATATGGGCGGCCGCCGGACATCCGCATGGCGTCTTCAAACTGATGCCGCAGGATCTGGTGCGTTTGACGGGGGCGCCGCTGGCCGATGTGGTTGAAGTTATCCCCTCACCGTGTGGTTCGGTTTGTCGCATGAACGAATCGACTGGCCTGTGTGAGGGCTGCTACCGCACCATCGAAGAGATTGTTCAGTGGAGCAGCGCAGATGATGTCGGCAAACGGGCCATCTGGACGCGCATCAAGCAGCGTAGAACCGCGAGCAAAGCATGAAGCACATCACTTTCTATCTGGATTTCATTTCGCCCTACGCCTATCTGGCGTTTGAGAAACTGCCTGAGGCCCTGATGGGGCACAGCTACAGCCTGACCTACAAGCCGGTCCTGTTTGCGGCACTGCTCAAGCACCACGGTCAATTGGGACCGGCAGAGATGCCCGGCAAACGCGACTGGACTTACCGTCAGGTACTGTGGCTGGCGCACAGCCAGGGTATCGAGATGCAATTGCCGGCCAGTCATCCTTTCAATCCACTGGCGCTGTTGCGTCTGGCCGTGGCATGTGACGCGCAGGGTTTGCCGAATCGCTACGTGTGCGAAAGCCTGTTCAGGCATGTCTGGCGCGGTGGCGCCGAGGCAACCGATGCCCAGCGCCTGCAGGCCTTGACGCTGCAGCTTGACCCCAAGCGCGCGGCGAACAGCGACGAGGTCAAGGCCCAGCTCAAAGCGCACACCGATGAAGCCATCGCGCTGGGCATTTTTGGTGTGCCCACATTTGCCGTGGATGGCAAACTGTTCTGGGGTTTTGATGCCTTGCCCATGCTGCGGGCCCACCTGTCTGGTGACACCTGGCTGGAACAGCATTGGGACGAAGCCGCAAGCGTGGTGCAAGCTGTGCGGCGTTGAATACCAGCCACCATGCCCAATGCCTTCAATTTTTCCGCCTCGCCGTTTGACTGCCTGAATGCGGACGAGCAGCGACTGGTTCGCAACAGCGTTGATGTTGTTTATTTTCCAGAGGCTGAGATCATTCTGGACGTCGGCACCACACCGACCCACCTGTTTGTCATCATCAAAGGTTATGTGTCGCAACTGGAAGGCAATGAGGTCACCACCACCTATGGACCTGATGATTGCTTCGATGGTCGGGGACTGGTGGCGGGCCGGGTCAGCAGCCGCTTCGTAGCGGCCGAGGAGGTGGTGGCTTACCAATTGGCGCGCCAGGCGGTCAGCGACCTGATCGCGGCCAACGCGACCTTTGGCGCGCTGCTATTTTCCGATCTCAGCAACAAGCTCAGCGCCTTGTCGCAGCGCAAGAGCCAGTACGAGCTGCAATCGCTCACCCTGTCCAGAGTGGATGAGGCTTTTTTGCGGCCAGCTTACTTTGTCGATGCCGACACTGATATTCTCTCGGTCGTCACCTTGTTTCAGGACAAGCGCACCTCCAATGTGCTGGTGCGTGACCGGCAGACCGAGCCACCCCGGTTGGGTATTTTTACCACTACAGCGCTGCAGCGCGCCGTTCTGGACGGCCGCCGGCTTGACCAGCTGGCGGTTGGTGAGCTGGCCAACTTTTCATTGATCGAAGTAAGGCCTTCCGACCAGTTGGGCGATGCCATGGCGGTGATGCTGCGTCGGCGTGTTCACCGCGTGGTGGTGGTCGAGGCCGGTCAGGTGGTAGGCATTTTGGAAGCACTTGACCTCTTCAGTTTTCTGTCCAACCAGTCGCACTTGATCACGGTGCAGATTGAGGAGGCGAAGGACCTGGCGGGCCTAAGCCAGGCAGCGGTCCAGATCACCCGCATGATTGCCTCGTTGCATCGCAGTGGCTCGCGTGTCAGTCTGATCGCCAAACTGGTGCAGCAGCTCAATGCCCGTTTGTTCGAACGCGCCTGGAACCTCATTGCACCCGCCGACCTGGTTGCCAATAGCTGCCTGTTTGTCATGGGCAGCGAGGGGCGTGGCGAGCAGTTGCTAAAGACTGATCAGGACAACGGTCTGATCTTGCGCGATAGCTACACGCCACCCGAAAATCTGGACACCATCAGTCAGAGATTTTCCAACGCGCTTCGAGAGTTTGGCTATCCGGAATGTCCGGGGCACATCATGGTGAGCAATCCGCAGTGGCGCAAGAGCGCCAGCGAGTTTGGGCAAATGACGCGCCAGTGGTTGATCATGCCGGACGGCGACAGCTTGATGAATCTGGCCATCTTCATGGATGCGCACACGGTCTGTGGCGATGACCGCTTGCTGGAAGTGGTTCGATATGGGCTGATGCAGATCGCGACGGACAACGATGCCATGTTGAGTCGCTTTGCGGCTGCAATCGATTCCTTTGGCTCCAGCACCGGCTGGTGGAATCGCTTGCTGGGTCTGGGTGAGACCGATCAACAACTCAATCTCAAGAAGGAAGGGATCTTTCCGATCGTGCACGGCGTTCGCAGCTTGGCAATGGCGCATCGCATCCAGGAAATCAGCACCACGGGCCGCATTTCGGCGCTGGTCAATGACGGCAAGCTTGACGCCGCCATGGGGCTGGACCTGACCGACAGTCTGCATTTTTT
Source organism: Betaproteobacteria bacterium (assembly GCA_025354965.1). Taxonomy (GTDB): domain Bacteria; phylum Pseudomonadota; class Gammaproteobacteria; order Burkholderiales; family Burkholderiaceae_C; genus Rhodoferax. Next base: position 3,391 of record JANXLW010000001.1, on the reverse strand, counting down.
CATGGGTCTGAAGCTCAAGGTCGGGCTTGCCGAGTTGGAAACCGGTAAAGCGGTGACCGGCGCCGTCAATGTGGCGCGGCTTAGTAGCCTGGACCGTGACTTGCTGAAAGACACGCTGGGTGTGGTCAAGCGTTTCAAGGCCCTGCTGCGCTATCGCTTCCATCTGGACACGATGTAATGCAGGACTTTTTTCTGCCGGCGCTTTGGTGGGCAGCCCTCAAGCGCGAATGGCTGATCTACCACCTGGGCGATCCTGCGTTTCGTTTCATGTTCGACCCGCCACCGGTCAACGAATGGGTGTCGCTTGACTGCGAAACGACCGGCCTGAACGTGCGCACCGACGAGATCATTTCTATTGGCGCAGTACGCATTGTCGGCAACCGCATCATGACCAGTGAACGGCTTGAGTTGCTGGTGCGACCCGAGCGCGGTGTGTCGGCCGAGAGTGTGCGCATTCATCGCCTGCGCGAACGCGACGTGGCCCACGGTTTGCCGGTCGAGGAGGCGATGAAACGCCTGATGCATTTCATCGGCAGCCGACCGCTGGTTGGGTATTACCTTGAATTTGACCTGGCCATGCTGCACCGGGCCATCTGGCCGATGCTGGGTCAGGGTTTGCCACAAGCCAAAATTGAAGTGTCAAGTCTGTATTACGACCACAAATTCAAACAACTTCCACCTTATCAACAGCAGGCCAACGCCGATATTGACCTGCGCTTTGCAACCATGATGAATGATCTTGGTCTACCGCTGCGCGAGGCGCACGACGCCCTCAATGACGCGGTGATGGCGGCACTGGCTTTCATCAAGCTCAATCAGTTAAGAAACTTGTGACACGAGCCGGATGGTGCTGCCATTGCAAAAGCTGCGCTGGCTGTCTCTATTCAAGCAAGGTGCGGCGTAATTGTTCGCGCTCGTCGGCTCGAATGCCCAGCGGTCCGGCCAGGTAGCCCGACAGGCCGCCGTAATCGCAGTCGATCACATCGAAGGCGGCCTGCAGGAAGGCTGGCTGCACCTGCCATATGACCTCCATCACATGCGCTGGACCGCCTGGTTCCAATGAAGGGCTGCGGCGGTAGTGCTGGTTGCTCAACAGGTAGTCCTGCATGATGGTGTCGCGCTCCACACCCAGTGCCGACAGCATCAATGCTGCAGCAAAACCGGTGCGATCCTTGCCAGCCGTGCAATGAAATACAAGCGGCGTCGGATGCAACAACAGGTGCCGCAAGAAGCGACCGAAAGTGGGGCCGTGTTCATGCACAAAGGCACGGTAGGTCTGACACATCAACTCGACGGTTTCTTCGGTGCTGGGGATGTGTCCCAATGCCAACAGGTTGTTTACCCTGCGCAGCACGGTCGGCTCGATGGGAAAGGCAAGCCTCGTAACTGCCGGGATCTGGTATGGCTTGGCGGCGCACTCGGCGACCCCTCTGAAGTCGATGCTGTGAGTCAACGCCAATGACCGCAGCACCACTACGTCAGCCGGAGTCAGGCCCGCCAGGTGGTCAGACCGGAAGGCCCGACGACGGCGAACAAGGCAGCCATCGGCACCCTGATAGCCGCCGAGATCACGAAAGTTGGAAGCGCCTTGCAAGGTGTACAAGGTAGGAGGGTCGTTCAACACGATGCAGTCTATAGGGTCATAGTTGGTTCAGTGCACAATGTGCGAGCGCCTTCTTGCTGGCGCAGACCGGCAGACATTGTGGGGCCTAACCCCGCCAAAATTGAGAAGTGCCAGAAATATGGTGATGTTGTGATTCAGCGGTGGCTGGTTCCGGCTGGCGCCAACGCCGCCGTGCTGCCTTTGCTCATTGGTCGCGCGTTGAGAGCTTTTGCCGACGGCTATGTCTCGATCCTGTTGCCCTCCTACCTTCTGGCGCTGGGGTTTGGCACGTGGGAGGTGGGGATTCTGGCCAGCGCGACCCTGCTCGGATCAGCAATCGCCACTTTGGCGCTAGGTACCTGGGGGTATCATTTTCACCATCGAAGGATATTGCTCAGTGCGGCGGTTCTGATGGCTGCAACCGGATTTGCCTTCGCCATCAGTACCGATTTCTGGCCCTTGCTTCTGATCGCATTCGTCGGCACGCTGAATCCAAGTTCTGGTGACGTGAGTGTGTTTCTGCCACTCGAGCATGCCAGACTGGCGGACGCTGCCCAGGGTGAGGCGCGCACCGCGCTGTTTGCGCGATACAGCTTGCTTGGCGCGTTGTTCGCAGCCATCGGTGCTTTGGCGACTGTTCTGCCCGATCAGCTCGTGGTCTTTACCGGAATCACCAGAATCACGGCATTGCGGATAATGTTCTCGCTCTACGGACTGGTTGGCTGCATGGTATGGCTGTTGTACCGGGGCTTGCCGGCACCGAAACCTGAAGAAAAGCAGCTGCCGCCCATTCCCCTGGGTCCCTCGCGCAAAATTGTATTTCGACTTGCCGCTCTTTTCTCGGTAGACTCTTTCGCTGGAGGGCTGGTAGTGAATTCGCTGTTGGCACTTTGGCTATTTCAACGTTTTGAAATGTCCCTGGCGGCGGCGGGCGCCTTTTTCTTCTGGTCCGGACTCCTCATGGCAACGTCCCAACTCGCGGCGCCACATCTGGCGAAACGCATCGGTTTGCTCAACACCATGGTGTTCACCCATATTCCAGCGAGCCTGTGCCTGATTGCTGCGGCGTTTTCAACAAGTCTCCCGCTTGCACTCGGCTTGCTGCTGTTGCGCTCGCTGCTGTCGCAAATGGACGTTCCGGCGCGTGGCGCGTTTGTCATGGCGGTGGTCACACCCGGGGAGAGAACCGCCGCAGCCGGCTTCACCGCTGTGCCGCGCAGCTTGGCCTCGGCTGTCAGTCCGACGCTGGGCGGCGCGTTGTTTGCGGCCGGGTGGTTGGCAGCCCCTTTGGTGGCCTGCGGCATTCTAAAAATTACCTACGATTTGGCTCTCTGGCGAGCTTTCCGCAAGAATGTGAATGCTGTCGCAAAAGGCTGACATCGGTGGGTTGCGGCTTTCCTGACGAGCGAGCAGCCAATGCCGAAATGGAATTGGGCTCAGTCACGTGCTTGATGGTTGTTCGTCGGGATGATCCCCAGTCGCTTGCGTACCGTTCTTCCCGGAAAGGCGATGTTTCGCTCAACCCAGGTCCTGAATTTGAGGGCGGTCGGCTTGTTTTCCTTGCTCAAGTGGGTTACCAGGGCGTCGTCGCGGATATGCATTTGGGCCGGCTGCCCGATCATTTTCAGCAGACCCGGATAGGTGCGCGTCAGAGTGCGCTCATTGGCGGTGACACCCACGACCTTTTGTACGTCGACCAAGCTGACCCAACGGCATCGGTCATGATCTTCTGTGACATGGATTGTCATCTCCATGAACACATAGTGCTGGCCGTGAACCGGAAGCCAA
>JANXLW010000455.1 GCA_025354965.1 Betaproteobacteria bacterium | reverse complement strand
CACATGGAGAAAAAGCTGCGCATGACGCCAGATCAGGTGTTCGAGCAGGCCAGGCTTGCAGTGCGCTTTGCACGCAACCTGGTTGACGACGTCGAGTTCAGCCCGGAAGACGGATACCGAAGCGATGTCGACTTTCTGTGCCGCGTGCTGGAGGCCACCATCAGCCAGGGCGCAACCACCATTAACGTGCCGGACACAGTGGGCTATGCCGTGCCTGAACTCTATGGCAATTTCATCAAGAACCTGCGCGAGAGGATTCCCAATTCAGACAAAGCGATCTGGTCCGTGCATTGTCACAACGATCTGGGCATGGCGGTCGCCAATTCATTGGCCGGCGTGAAAATTGGCGGCGCCCGCCAGGTAGAGTGCACCATCAACGGTTTGGGTGAACGGGCTGGCAACTGCAGTCTGGAAGAGATCGTCATGGCGGTCAAGACGCGACGGGACTATTTCGACCTTGATTTGGGTATTGATACCAGGCACATTTTGGCCGCCAGTCGTATGGTCAGCCAGACCACCGGATTCGTCGTTCAGCCGAACAAGGCGGTGGTCGGTGCCAACGCTTTTGCCCACGCCTCCGGGATCCACCAGGACGGTGTTCTCAAGGCCCGTGACACCTATGAAATTATGCGGGCAGAGGATGTCGGCTGGACCGCCAACAAAATTATTTTGGGAAAACTCAGCGGTCGCAATGCGTTCAAGCAGCGTTTGCTGGAGCTGGGAGTGCAAATGGAAAGCGAGGCCGACATCAACACCTCTTTCGCCAAATTCAAGGAATTGGCTGATCGAAAGAGCGAGATTTTTGACGAGGACATTTTGGCGCTGGTAAGCGATGGGAGCGTGACGCAAGAAGACGATCAGTACGGTTTTGTCTCACTGTCGCAACACAGCGAAACGGGAGAGCGCCCGCAAGCCAGCATTGTTTTTACCGTCGATGGCAAAGAAGTAACCGGCTCTTCAGACGGTGATGGTCCGGTTGATGCATCCCTCAAAGCCATTGAGTCACTGGTTAAAAGTGGTGCTGAGATGGTCCTCTACTCTGTCAACGCTATCAGTGGATCCACGGAAAGTCAGGGTGAGGTGACGGTGCGTTTGCAAAATAGCGGGCGCGTAGTCAATGGTGTCGGGGCTGACCCAGATATCATCGTGGCATCGGCAAAAGCCTACCTCAGTGCACTCAACAAATTGCACAGTAAAGCTGACCGGGTGGCCGCGCAAGGCTAGAGTAAAGGCATATTTCCAGTCTTTTGTTTAAGAAAGTGGCGCAAGTATTTGATATTGTGCAACTTTTTTGTATAAACTTGTGTCATTGAGAAATGTGTCCGGAGATGGATGCAATTCTTTTTCTCGTTAGATTATGGTTGGAAATATTTTGCGCCCACTACTCTTTTTCTTTGGATTGACCGTTTTCGTTCTGGCCGTTTCAATGCCTGAACAGGCCGAAGCCGCGCAAAGCAAACACCGGATTGTCAATGCGTCAAAGAGCACGCTTGTCAACAAGCGCCGAAATTCAAAGACACTGGTAGCGGTCAAGCGACGGTCGGTCGTTCGCAGTGAAGCGGTGTCGCTACGACCCTCGTTTGGACAGCTTGCGGGTCTGCATGGCGCGCATGACTCACTGGCTTTGAAATCCAGCGCGGCTTTGGTAATCGATCAAGATACAAGTGAAGTGTTGTTCAGCAAGAATGACAAGGCCGTTTTGCCCATAGCCTCTCTCACCAAGCTGATGACGGGTTTGGTCGTGAGCGAAGCCCATTTGCCGATGGACGAGATGATCACTATTTCGCAAGCTGATGTGGACACTGAAAAAGGGAGCTCGTCGCGTTTGAGGGTGGGCTCTGAGCTGAGTCGAGGCGAACTCTTGCATTTGGCTTTGATGTCAAGTGAGAACCGTGCGGCCCATGCTCTTGGACGCAGCTATCCGGGCGGCCTTCCGGTTTTTGTTGGCTTGATGAATGCCAAGGCTCAAACGATCGGTATGAACGATACCAACTATGCCGAGCCGACCGGTCTTTCCAGTAAGAATCAATCAAGTGCGCAGGATCTGGCCAAATTGGTAAACGTTGCGCACGGCGATCCCACCCTGCGTGAACTGACCACGTCACACGATTATCAAGTGGCCGTTGGCAAGCGAACGCTTCAATATAAAAACACCAACCGTCTGGTGAAGAATCCGTCATGGGATATTGGGTTGCAAAAGACCGGCTACATCACCGAGGCCGGTCAGTGCCTAGTCATGCAGGCTAAAGTTGCCGGGCGCAAGCTTATTATGGTTTTTCTTGATTCTGCGGGCAAACTCAGTCGGATAGGTGACGCGGAACGTGTTCGTCGCTGGGTGGAGTCAACTCCCCCGCCTGCGCTGCGCCCGGTGCCCTTGGCGGAGGCATTGGACGCCGACAAAATCGCCACCCTTCGCTGAAGGTAAATTGCTTTCTCGCCGTTAGTGGTTCGAGTCCGGTTTGTGACCCAAGGTGGTTGAAATTTCCCGGGCCGTCGCCTGAAGTTTAGGCAACCACTGCTCTTCCATCCGCCCGGCCGGCGCTGAAATTGACAAACCCGCTATCAGCGTCCCTTGGTCATCGTGGATACCGGCAGCCATGCAGCGTACGCCAAGCTCGAGTTCTTCGTTGTCGTGCGCATTGCCGTACTGGCGAACTTTTGACAGTTCTCGTTCCAGCGCCGTCAACTGTGTCAGGCTGTTTTTTGTGTGCCCGCTCAGGCCGGTGCGTGTGGCGTAGGCGCGGACTTTTTGTGGATCGTCCGCTGCCAGAAACAGTTTTCCCACCGAAGTCAGATGCAACGGTGCACGACCGCCGATGGCGCGGACCACCTGCATGCCGGAGCGCTCACTGTAAGTGCGCTCAATATAGACAATCTCATCGCCTTGGCGCATGCTTAAATTGACCGGTTGCTGGATCAACTTATGCAGTTCGCGCATGGGAACTAAAGCCGCATCGCGCACATTGAGTCGACTTTTGACAAGATTTCCCAACTCAAGCAGACGCATGCCCAACCTGTAGCTGCCAGCCTGTGGACGATCCACAAAACGCCCGGTAGCCAGATCATTCAATAAGCGGTGGGTGGTGGACAAGTGGAGACCGGTTTTTTCGCTGATTTCCTTGAGTGAAATTGCTTCTTCTCGGGATGCCAGAACGTCTATAAGCGAAAACATGCGCTCAATAACTTGAACTGTTGGTGTGCTTGCAGCGTTGGCGTCGGTTTTTCGCATGGGTCCTCCTGATCTGTGGATTGATCATTTTATCTGGTGAAATATTTTGTCGCAAAGTGAATGTGCGGAGTGAGTTTGACTTTGTTAACCAGATGGATTGGTTTCAGCCTTCCATCTGCCAGCCACTAGCAGTTCAAAGGGTTTGAATCTCGCCTTGTAATTCATTTTCCGGCTCTGGTTGATCCAGTAGCCCAGGTAAACGTAAGGAAGTTTCAACGTTTTGGCCTGCGCGATTTGCCACAAGATGCTGTAGGTGCCGTAGTTGCTTTTATCCATTGGTTCGTAAAAGGTGTAGACAGCCGAAATGCCATCGTTGAGTACGTCCATGATCGAGACCATTTTTAGCGTCCCTGCAGAACCATCGGCCAGCGTATCGCGAAATTCAACGAGTCTGGAATCGACTCGACTCTGCAAAAGAAATTGTGTGTATTGGTCGATGCTGTCATGGTCCATGCCGCCGCCAGCGTGTCTTCCATTCTGATAGCGAAGATAAAGTCGGTAGTGCTCCTCTACGAAACCCAGTTCAAGCACCCGGATCTGCAGGTTTGAATGGCGTTCCAAGGCG
>JANXLW010000454.1 GCA_025354965.1 Betaproteobacteria bacterium | reverse complement strand
AGTTGTCACATGGGGTCATTCGCCAAGCGCTGGAAAGCAGTTGCGGCAACATGTCACAGGCGGCGCGACGCCTTGGGATCAGTCGCCAGACGCTCTACCGCAAGCTGCGTGGCTAAGCGGCCCCAAGCGGATGAATTTTTTGCAATCGGTAGTTCCACCACGGCAGCACGCGGCTTAGGGACAGCACTTCGCCGCTTTGTGTGGCGGCGTAACCTGAAATACCGGCCACAGTTTGCTGCCAGGCAGACGTCTGCAGTAGTTGCAGCAGGTTCTGGATGCCAGGCTGTGCCAGTGCCGACTTGAGGCACACGAGGTGGTAGCGCTCATCGGCCAGAGGTACAAAATCCAACCCTGCGCGGTGCGCCGCAGCCGCAATACCCAGCCCGGCATCAAACTGACCTGCCGCCACGGCTTGCGCCACTGCCGCGTGGGACGGTTCCGGGTGCCCGTAGCCTTGGATATCTTTGGCAACCAGCCCGGCCTGGGCCAGCAGTTCATCCAGTGCCACGCGCGTTCCGCTGCCCAGAGCCCGGTTGGCAAAGCGGGCGTGGCGCAGGGCGATGTCGGCCAGTGACCCCAAGCGCAGCGGATTGTCTTTGGCCACCATCAGGCCTTGGGTGCGTGTGGCAAAGCCGATGATTTTGTGCAAGCCGGGTTGCAGCAGGGGTTTGTAGGTACGCTCTGTCAAGGTGTGACGACCGGTGTTTTGCAGCGTATGAAAGCCGGCCATCACGCAGCGCCCTTCGTTGAGGGCGCGAATGGCGTCCACACTGCCGGTGAAGCGAATGTCGAGGTGCAGTTGGCCGTGACCTTGTGCACGCGCTTGCATCAGTGCGTGCTCGCGCAGGGCGCTCAGAGCGTCGTCATGGCTGGCGTACAGGGTCACCACGTGGACCGAGTTGTCGAAAGCCTGGGCAAAAGTACGTTCCAGTTCGGCGCGTAGGGCTTCAATTTGTGGCGCCAGCCGTGCCTGGGCCTGGCGTTCGGCCCACATCAGCTTGGCGGCAAATTCCGTCAGTCGGGCCGACTGACCTTTTTCCCACACCACCAGTTCATTGCCCAATTCCTTTTCCCAGCGCTTGAGTTCGCCCCAGACGTGGCGGTAAGACAGGTTCAGGGCACGGGCGCCGGCTGAGATGGACCCCTGTGCCGAGACCGCTTGCAACAAGTCGATCAGGGGGTTTCGCACCAGCGCCGGGCTGGCATCGCGCGACAGGGTGTAGTGGAATTGGAGCCTATGCACGGCGTTTCATATCGCTGGTAATTGATTCGCTTGCTACGATAACCGAATTGGTCGCGGCCAGAGTTGCACTGCGCTTCACACTGTCCCGCAAAGTTTCAGGTTATGACTTCATTCACAGATAGCGCAACTACCGCACTGCAACTCATCATATCGCTCGACCCCGGTTTGCGGTCGATTGTGGGACGCTCGCTTTCGGTCAGTGGCACGGCCTGCGCCATCGCTTGTGCCGTGGGATTGTTTGCGGGTGCGTGGCTGGGGGTCGCACGTTTTACCGGTCGCGGCGCGCTGCTGACGCTGCTCAATACGCTTTTGGCAGTGCCGTCGGTAGTGGTCGGATTGGTGGTCTACCTGCTGTTGTCGCGCAGCGGTCCGTTGGGTTTTTTGGGTTGGCTTTTTTCGTTCAAGGCAATGGTGCTGGCACAGGCCGTGCTGGTGCTGCCGGTGGTCACTGCCCTGACACGGCAAGCAGTGGAAGACGCTGAAAACGCGCACGGTGAGCAGTTGCGGTCAATGGGTGCTCGACCCTTGATGCGCAGCATATTGCTCGCTTGGGACGAGCGTTACGCTTTGCTCACCGTGACTATTGTGTCCTTCGGCCGTGCCATCTCGGAAGTAGGCGCCGTCATGATCGTTGGCGGCAACATGGAAGGTTTTACCCGTGTCATGACGACTGCCATTGCGCTGGAAACCAGCAAGGGCGACCTGCCACTGGCGCTGAGCCTGGGTCTGATTTTGCTTGCCGTCGTGCTCTTGCTCAATGTTCTGATTGGTCTGGTGCAGCGCTGGCGTGAGCGCGAGGAGAGTAGCGACCCAACGCGCGATGTGACGCACGACGCGTTGAAGGAACTAGCGGTACGCGCACTGAAGGTCTCACCATGAGACCGGTGTTTCACCTGTCGGTGGCAAGCGTGCATTTTGGCCAGCCGGCGAGCGCTGTGCGCGCCTTGTCGGACGTGACTTTGACGATTGCATCCGGTGAGCGGGTGGCGCTGGTCGGGGCCAACGGTTGCGGCAAGAGCACCTTGCTGCGCCTGTTGCATGGATTGGCTTTGCCCACTGCGGGCCAGGTTGAGCGCGCGCCAGAGGCGCATCAGGCGATGCTGTTTCAACGGCCTCATATGTTGCGCCTGTCGGCGCTTGGCAATATCGCATTGGGGCTTTGGCTGCGCGGCAAACGCTGGAGCGAGGCCAGGACCCTGGCTCTGACAGCACTGGAGCGGGTCGGACTGGCCGGCTTGGCGCAGCGCAATGCCCGCAAGCTTTCAGGCGGACAGCAACAGCGTGTGGCGCTGGCACGGGTCTGGGCTTTGGCGCCGCAGGTATTGCTGCTGGACGAACCCACTGCCAGCCTGGACCCGCATGCTAAACGGGAAGTTGAAGCGTTGATTGACGAGTTTGCCAGCTCGCCTTGCGCGATGACCCTCATTTTTGCCAGCCACAACCTGGGCCAGGTCAAGCGCCTGGCCAGTCGCGTGATTTATCTGGAGCATGGTCGTGTGCTGGCCGATTTGCCAGTAGGTGAATTTTTTGGTGGGCAGCTTTTGCAACTGCAATACCCAGAGGCCCATTTGTTTGTCAAAGGAGAGCTTGTATGAAATTATTTTTATCCTTTAGGCCATTGGGCTTTGTGCAGTCTGTGCTGGCAGTGACAGTAGTCGTAACCTCTATGGGAGCGCAGGCGCAATCCATTGTGGTGGCGTCCACCACTTCGACCGAGCAGTCGGGTTTGTTTTCGCACCTGTTGCCGGAATTTAAAAAAGCCAGTGGCCTGGACGCGAAAGTGGTGGCGGTGGGCACCGGTCAGGCACTGGACATGGGGCGTCGGGGTGACGCCGACGTGCTGTTTGTGCATGATCAGGCGGCCGAAGAAAAAATCGTGGCGGAGGGTTTTGCTGTCAAGCGTTACCCAGTGATGTACAACGACTTTGTGTTGATCGGACCCGTGTTGGATCCGGCAAAAACAAAAGGACGTGATATTGTGGAAGCTCTCCGCAAGATTTCGGCATCGAACACCTCGTTCATTTCGCGTGGCGACAAGAGTGGCACCCATGCGGCCGAGTTGCGCTTCTGGAAATTGGCCGATATGCAGGACTCCAAAGGTACTGGCTACAAGGAATGTGGTTGTGGCATGGGCCCGGCACTCAATATCGCGTCCAGCGCTGGCGCCTATGTGCTGGCTGATCGCGGCACCTGGCTCAATTTCAGGAATCGGGGCGACTTGGCGGTGCTGGTGGAGGGAGATATACGCCTGTTCAACCAGTACGGCGTGATGCTGGTTAACCCCGCCAGGCATTCGCATGTGAAGGCGGTCGACGGCCAGAAATTTGTCGATTGGGTGGTGTCGGCAGCGGGGCAAGCCGTTATTGCCGCTTACAAAATCGGTGGCGAGCAAGTGTTCTTTCCCAACGCCAGCAAGTAAGGCTGAAATCGGGGATGATCAGAGCAAGGAGTTTCACGATTTAATGCAGGAGAAGAAATGACCGCGTATCTGGTAGTTGATACCTCTTTGACCAATCCGGAATTGTACGAACAGTACAAACTGAAGGCCAAGCCGATGATTGAAAAATATGGTGGTGAATATCTGGCCCGCGGCGGCAAGCTATCCGTCATGGAGCATGATCTTTGGTCACCGACCCGCATGGTGCTGGTTAAATTTCCGTCCGCTGAGCAGGCCGAAAAATTTTATCGAGCAGATGAGTATCAGGAGATTTTGAAAATCAGCAAACTGTCGGCCGACAGAACGGTGTTTATTCTGCAAGGCGTTTAAGGTCCCAATATCGCCACCCCCTTGACTTGCGCAAACAGTGCCAAGCCAGGTGTCAGTCCCAATGCGCGGGCCGACCTGGCGGTGACGCGGGCCAGCAGGGGGCAGCCCGCCACATCCAGTACCACCATCACCTGACCGGGGCTGTCTGGCGACAAAGCGATGACGGTGGCGTGGAGGATATTGAGGATGCTGGTGCCGCTGTGCTTCTCCAGCGTCAGGCTCACATCACGCGCGTGCACCCGGATGCGCAAGGTTTGGCCGATATCGGCGGTTTGCATCGGCACGCTCAGCAGGCCACCGCTAAATTGGGCACTGGTCAGATGATCGTCGGGGTCGTGGCTCAGAACGGTTGCCGTCAGCACGGCACCCGCAGTGTCGCCGTGCGCCAGTGGTAGGTCCAGACGCGTCAGCATCTCGGTTGTGGGGCCCGCGGCCAATACTTGCCCCGCTTCCAGCAACACCAGATGATCAGCCAGTCGCGCCACTTCGTCCAATGCGTGGCTCACATACAGCACCGGTATGTCGAGCTCGCTGTGGAGTTTTTCCAGGTAGGGCAGGATCTCCGTCTTGCGCCGGACGTCCAGCGCCGCCAGCGGTTCGTCCAGCAACAAAATGCGCGGGCTGGTGGCCAGTGCGCGGGCGATGGCCACGCGCTGGCGCTCACCGCCGGACAAAGTGCGGGACTGGCGCTCCAGCAAGTGACCAATGCCCAGCAGGGTAACAGCTTGATCGAGCGACACGCGGCGCTGAACCGGTGCGACACGTGTCAACCCAAAGGCCAGGTTTTGTGCCACGCTCAGGTGCGCAAACAGATTTGCATCCTGAAACACATAACCCAGCGCGCGCTGGTGCACCGGCACAAGCAGGCCCCGGGCGTCGTCCTGCCAGACTGCACCGTTCACAGAGACAAGACCCGTTGCACTGTGCTCCAGACCTGCCACGACGCGCAGGCAGCTGGTCTTGCCGGACCCTGAAGGGCCGAACAAGGCTGTGACACCACGGCCAGGCAGGTCGAGGTCGACAGCAAGTTCAAAACCAGGGTAGGTGAGTTTGAATCGTGCGCGCACCCGCAGGTTTGACGGCCCGCTCATTGGCCAAAGCCCCATGTTTGGCGCCCGGTGCGGCTGAAGGTGTAGAGCGCCAGCAGCGCGGCAAATGAGAACAACACCATGCCGGCTGCCAGCCAGTGCGCCTGGGTATATTCGAGTGCTTCCACGTGGTCGTAAATTTGTACCGACAGGACGCGGGTGGTGTTGGGGATATTGCCACCAATCATCAACACCACACCAAATTCACCGACTGTGTGGGCAAAACCCATGACCGTCGCGCTGAGATAGCCAGGCCGTGCCAGGGGCAAGACAACGCTGAAAAAAGTGTCAAGTGGTGAAGCACGCAGGGTGGCGGCGGCTTCCAGCGGGCGTTCACCGATGGCCTCGAAAGCGTTTTGCAGCGGTTGCACGACAAAGGGCAGCGAATAAAACACCGAGCCCACCACCAGCCCGGTAAAAGTAAAAGGCAGCAAGCCCAGTCCGAGCGCTTGGGTGAATTGCCCAACGGGCCCCTGCGGCCCCATGGCCACCAGCAAGTAAAACCCGATCACAGTCGGTGGCAAAACGAGCGGCAAGGCCACCAGTGCGCCCATCGCTGGCTTGAGCCAGGAGCGCGTGCTTGCCAGCCACCAGGCCAGCGGCGTGCCCAGCAGCAACAGCAAGCCTGTGGTGATGCTCGCGAGCTTGAGGGTGAGCACCACTGCGCTCCAGTAAACATCGGGCATTACGGCAACGCCTTATTCGGTTTCATAGCCGAAGGAGCGTATCACTGTCCTGCTTTTGTTCGTTCTCAAAGAGGCCAGCAGCGCCTTGGCGGCGGGGTTGTTACGGGCACGCACCAACAGCACTGCGTCCTGTTGCAGCGGCGTGTGCAGATGGGCGGGTACGACCCAGCCCGAGCCCTCGCGGATGGCACCGTTTTCAAATACCTGCGACAAGGCGACAAAGCCCAGCTCGGCGTTGCCGGTGGCGACGAAACTGTAGGTTTGACCAATGCTTTCGCCCTGCACCAAGCGGGGCGTCAGGGCCGTCAGCAGGCCGAGTTGGGTCAGCACCTGTACCGCGGCTGCGCCGTAGGGTGCCAGTTTGGGTGCGGCTATCGCGACGTGTTTGAAATTGCCTGTGGCAAGAACCCCACCTTGCCCGTCCACCAGGTCAGCCTTGGCCGACCACAGCACCAGTTTGCCGATGGCGTAAGTGATGCGTGAGCCCGCTACGGCATCGCCCTCTTTTTCCAGCCGGGCAGGGGTTTCGTCGTCGGCCGCCAGAAACACATCAAATGGCGCACCGCCTTTGATTTGGGCATACAACTTACCGGTTGCTCCGGCGGAAATCACCAACTTGTGGCCGGTATCCTTTTCAAATTCGACGGCGAGCGCCTTCAAGGGTACGGCAAAGTTGGCGGCTACGGCAACGCGTAACTCGTCAGCCTTGGCGCTGCCCCACAGCGCCAGACTACTCAAACCGACCAGCGCGATCCTTGACTTCCAGCTTGCCGCGCTTTGCCCTCCATGATCCAGGCAGTTGCTCGACCAGTAAAGGCGCAACGTCGGGTTGTGCGCTTGTGCTATTTTTGTCAATTGCGATAGGGCGTTGACTGTGGCGGCGGTGTACTCGTGTGTCACATGTTTTGCGCATTTTTGCGAAGCTGGCCATTCTCGTTCACATTTGACGATGGAGGACATTGTCGCAATTTAAGAACTTGACAGCATTTCCACACTTGATTAGGGTTTTCCCCTAGTCAACTCGCCCTTCAGGCGCCTAACAATCGCTATGTATTTCATTTCATAGGCAAGGCATTGCATATCTTGCATGCCGCTACCCACAGGAGAGACACATGCAAAAGGTGTTGCACATCAACGCAGACAAGTGCACCGGTTGTCTGCAGTGCGAAATGGCCTGTTCTTTCGAGAACTACGGCACCTTCGCCACTGCCAAATCCCGCATCAAGGTTTTTGACTTCCACCATACCGGCAAAAAAGTGCCCTACACCTGCACCCAGTGCGATGAGGCTTGGTGCCTGCATGCGTGCCCGGTCGAGGCCATTAGCGTGGACAAGGCAACGGGCGCCAAAGTGGTTAACGAAACGACCTGTGTTGGCTGCAAGGTCTGCACCATTGCCTGCCCATTTGGCACCATCAATTACGTTCAAGAGACCGGCAAGGTGCAAAAGTGCGACTTGTGCGGTGGCGAGCCGGCCTGTGCCGATGCTTGCCCCACTGGCGCCATCACTTTCATCGACGCCAACTGGACCGGCCTGGGCAAGATGGCACAGTGGGCCGACAAATTGGGTAACCAGCCTTCGGCTGTTTAAGGAGCATCATCATGTCATGGGCAGGAAAAATTCTTCGCGTAAATTTGACCGCAGGCAGCGTCAAATCCGAGCCGCTCAATATGGATTGGGCGCGCGCTTACCTTGGTTCGCGTGGCCTGGGCTCCAAATATTTGGTGGAAGAGGTTGACGCCAAAGTTGACCCGCTGTCGCCGGCCAACAAGATTATCTGGGCGACCGGCCCGTTGACCGGCACCATGGCCTCGACCGGTGGCCGCTACACGGTGATCACCAAGGGGCCGTTGACTGGCGCCATTGCCTGTTCCAATTCCGGTGGCTACTGGGGTGCCGAGTTCAAGATGGCCGGTTGGGACATGGTCATTTTTGAGGGCAAGTCGCCCAAGCCGGTGTACCTTTATGTAAATGACGACGTTGTGGAATTGCGTGATGCGGCGCACCTGTGGGGCAAGAGTGTCTGGCAGACCGAGGAGATGCTCAAGAAGAGCCTGCAGGACCCACTCACACGCGTCTCCAGCATCGGCAAGGCGGGTGAAAATCAGGTGTTGTTTGCCTCTGTGGTGAATGATTTGCACCGGGCGGCGGGTCGCTCTGGCGTTGGCGCCGTCATGGGCAGCAAGAACCTGAAGGCAATTGCAGTGCGAGGCACCAAAGGCGTAGGCAATATTCGTGACCCGAAGGCCTTCATGGCGGCGGTCAAGGCCGGCAAAAAAGTGCTGGCCGAGAACGGTGTTACCGGAACCGGCTTGCCGGCCATGGGCACCCAGGTGCTGATGAGCGTGATCAATGAAGTCGGTGCCTTGCCAACCCGCAACCACCGCGACAACCAGTTTGAGGGTGCCAAAGACATCGGTGCCGAGGCCATGGCGACACCGCGCAAGACCGATGGCAAGAAGCACCTGGTCACCAATCAGGCCTGCTTTGGTTGCACCATCGCCTGTGGGCGCATCAGCAAGATGGATGAGGGGCACTTCACCATCGTCAACAAGCCGCAATACCGGGGCGCCAACGGTGGTCTGGAGTATGAAGCCGCTTGGGCGCTGGGCGCCGCCAATGGGGTGAATGATCTGGAAGCACTGCAGTACGCCAACTTGCTGTGCAACGAAGAAGGTATAGACCCGATCAGCTTTGGTACCACTGTGGGCGCGGTGATGGAGCTTTACGGCATGGGTGTTCTGACCAAGGAGCAAATCGGCATCGATGCGTCATTTGGCTCGGCTCAGGCGCTGGCGTTCCTGGCGGAAGAAACCATCAATGGACGCGGCTTTGGCAAGGAAATAGGGCAGGGCTCCAAGCGCCTGACCGCCAAGTACGGCCACCCCGAGTTGTCGATGTCGTCCAAGGGCCAGGAGTTCCCAGCCTACGACGGTCGCGCCATCCAGGGCATCGGCTTGGCTTACGCCACCTCCAACCGGGGTGGTTGCCATCTGCGTGGCTACACCATTGCGTCCGAAGTGCTTGGCATTCCGGTCAAAACCGATCCGCTGGAGCATGAGGGCAAGGCCGATCTGGTGAAGGCCTTTCAGGATGCTACCGCTGCATTCGACTCTTCGGGTCTTTGCATTTTCACCACCTTTGCCTGGGGGCTGCAGGATCTGGCGCCGCAAATGCAGGGCGCTTGCGGCGAGCAGTACAGCATCGAAGAACTGGCCAAGATTGGTGAGCGCATTTGGAACATGGAGCGCGAATTCAACAACCGCGCCGGCTTTACCGCCAAGGACGACAGCCTGCCACCGCGCCTGCTGAAAGAAGCCTGCAAGTCGGGCCCGGCCAAGGGCAAGGTGAACGAACTGGCCAAGATGATGCCCAAGTATTACGCGGCTCGTGGTTGGGACAGCGAAGGTCGTCCTACTGCCGCCACCCGGGCGCGTCTGGGGTTGTAAAGCAATAGCAAGCCTGGAACCAGCGGCTCTGCGGAGCCGCTTTTCTTTTTTTGGAGAAATTAGCATGACCCATCACCTCATCCTCGGTGCCGGCCCGGCCGGTGTCATTGCCGCAGAAACCATTCGCAAGCACGCGCCTCTTGATGCCATCACCATCGTTGGCGATGAGCGCGAGTCGCCGTACTCCCGCATGGCCATTCCCTACTTGTTGATGGGCAATGTGGATGAGCGTGGCACTTACCTGCGCAAGAGTTCCTCGCACTTTGCTGATCTGAAGATCACTATCGTGCAAGCCAGCGTCCGCGCTGTCGATGTGGTTAGCAAAAAGGCGACCCTGGACAACGGCCAATCGATGCCGTTTGACACGCTGCTGATTGCCACCGGTTCGCATCCGGTGCAGCCCCCAATTCCCGGTATTGATGCAGCCGGTGTTCACACCTGCTGGACCCTGCAGGATGCGAGAGCCATCATGGCGCTGGCTACCAAAGGAGCCCGCGTCTTGCAACTCGGCGCCGGCTTTATTGGCTGCATCATCATGGAAGCGCTGGCGGCGCGCGGCGTGCATTTAAGTGTGGTGGAGATGGGTGACCGCATGGTGCCACGCATGATGGGCCCGACCGCTGGCGGCATGATTCGCGACTGGTGCCAGGCCAGGGGCGTGCAGGTGTTTACCGGCACCCGGGTCGAGGCCATTGTGGCCGGTGCGCCGCTGCAGGTGAAGTTGAGCAACGGTCAAACAGTGGCTGCCGATCTGGTCATCAGTGCCGCCGGTGTGCAGCCCGCCATTGGCTTCCTG
The DNA here is from genome assembly GCA_025354965.1 of Betaproteobacteria bacterium. Classification (GTDB taxonomy): domain Bacteria; phylum Pseudomonadota; class Gammaproteobacteria; order Burkholderiales; family Burkholderiaceae_C; genus Rhodoferax. The sequence goes on along the minus strand of JANXLW010000454.1, from coordinate 7,110 downwards.
GAAAATTCCGCTATCACTTGTCTGCTGGGTGTGCTGACCGACCAGCATCTGCAAACCAATGTGCCGGGTATTTACGCAGCCGGTGATTGTGCCGAGGCTTTTGACAAAATCAGTAGCAAAACCATTGTCAGCGCGATTCAGCCGAACGCGGCAGAACAGGCCCGGGTGGCGGCCTTGAACATGGTGGCTTTTGGCCGTGGCAAGGCACCAGCCGCCGACCTCAAAGGTGTTACGCAGATCAATGTGCTGGACACGTTGGGCCTGATTTCCACCAGCTTTGGCGACTGGCAGGGCGTGCCAGGCGGCGAGCATGTTGAGTTGACCGACAAGGCTGCCGGTCGCCACCTGAGCTTGCAATTCAAGGATGACGTGCTGGTGGGTTGCAACAGCGTTGGTTGGACCGATCATGTTGGCGTTATGCGGGGCCTGGTGGAAGGGCAGGTGAAACTGGGCGCCTGGAAAGAAACACTCAAAAATGACCCGACCCAACTGATGCAGGCCTATATTGCTTGCGCTCAGGCGCAGCATGACTGGTCGGGTGCGCAGGACGCCCGGCGCCGCTAAACTCGCGCGTCATGAGAATCACGTTAAAACTGTTTGCCACGCTCACAGACTACCTTCCTGCGGCTTCACGCTACACCAATATCGTCGAGCTGGAGGTGGCTCAGGGCGCCACCATCGTGCAAGTGATAGACCCGTATCGGCTGCCCAGTGCGCTGGTTCATCTGGTGCTGGTCAATGGCCGCTACATAGCACCTGAGCAGCGTGCCAGTGAAACACTGATCGACGGTGATGTGCTGGCAATCTGGCCACCCATTGCGGGTGGTTGATGCAATCTTTTTACGCTGAGCGCTTTGAGCGCGAGATGGGCTGCACCGAGGCCGAGTGGCTCAGGTGGTTGCCCAACGCCATCGGCGAACACCACTGGAAGTTGCAGACAAATGCTGCCGGTGTGCGAATTGGCGATGGCGCCCTGGGCTTGAAGTGGCAGGTCGCAGAACCACGTGTGATTGCCCTGATCCAAATGCCACGCCTGCTGGTAAGTTTTCGATTTGCCGGGCTGGACGAGGCCCAGCGTTACGCCTTCATGAAACGCTTTGACCTGTACATGCAGCGCGGTGGCGGTTGAATTACAGTTGCAGGGGTCAAACAACTAACTTACCAGGAGACAACCGAATGCTTCAACCCGGCCTGATGATGGACCGCCCGCTTCTGATTTCCGACGTTATCGAACACGCCGCTGCCCAGTTTGGCGACGTCGAAGTGGTGTCTCGCGAGACGCATGGCCCGCTGTTTCGTTATACCTATGCGCAGTGTGCCGTGCGTGCCCGCAAGCTTGCCAACGCGCTGTTGCAACTGGGTCTGGGCGCTGGTAGCGCGGTAGGCTCGATCGCCTGGAACAACCACCGCCATCTGGAGGCCTATTACGCGGTGTCGGGCAGCGGCATGGTCATCCACACCTGCAACCCGCGGCTGCACCCGCAGCAGCTGATCTACATCATCAACCACGCCGAAGACGCCGTGATGTTGTTCGACGCCACCTTTGCCCCTCTGGTCAAAGGCATTGCCGCGCACTGTCCCAAGGTGAAAGCCTGGGTTTGCCTGAGCGAAGCGGCCAATATGCCGACCATCGAAGGCGTGGCCAATGTGTATTGCTATGAAGACTTGATCGCACCGCACAGCGAGCAGTTCGACTGGCCACAGTTTGATGAGCGCACCGGTACCGCGCTGTGCTACACCTCGGGCACCACCGGCAACCCCAAGGGGGCGCTCTATTCGCACCGCGCCATCGTACTCAATGCGATGTCGGACTGCATGGTGCTGTCGCTCTCGTCCAGGGCCACCGTGCTGCCAGTGGTGCCGATGTTTCATATCAATGCCTGGTGCATTCCCTACGCGGCGCCAATGGTCGGCGCCAGGCTGGTGTTACCGGGGCCGCGCCTGGACGGTGCCAGTGTGTACGAACTGATGGAAGCCGAGAAGGTCACCATCAGCGCCGGTGTGCCCACCATCTGGCTCGCGCTGCTACAGCACGTGGAGCAAAACGGCTTGCGCTTTTCGACCATGCGCTGCACCGCCGTTGGCGGCTCCGCCATGCCGGCCGCCCTGATCGCCAGGTTCTCCGACGACTACGGCGTTGAAGTACGCCATGGCTGGGGCATGACCGAAACGACTGCCGTTGCCACCCTCGGCTCCCTGAGCCCGCAGGACATGGACTTGCCGGCCGCCGAGCGCCATGCCATCGTCGCCAAACAGGGTAAATCTGTCTTTGGTGCGGAGATCAAGGTGGTGGATGAAAACGGCGCCACCTTGCCGCGGGACGGCGCCTCGCAAGGCGAACTGATGGTGCGTGGGCAATGGATCGTGACCGGCTACTTCAAGGGAGAAACCTCGCCGCTGGTGGATGGCTGGTTTCCGACCGGCGACATCGCCACCATCGATGCCCAGGGTGTCATGCAGATCAGGGACCGTGCCAAGGACGTCATTAAAACCGGTGGTGAGTGGATCAGCTCGATTGATCTGGAAAGCGCGGCCATGGGCCACCCGGCGGTGGCGATGGCGGCTGTCATTGGCGTCAAGCACCCCAAGTGGGACGAGCGGCCTTTGCTGTTCATCGTGCGCAAACCCGGCCAAAAAGTCGAGCGCGAAGAAATTCTGGCGTTTCTCACCGAGCGCGTTGCCAAATGGTGGGTGCCCGATGACGTTATTTTTCTCGATGCGCTGCCGGTCGGCGGAACCGGCAAGGTGCAAAAAGGCGATCTGCGCAAGCAGTATGGCGGCGTGTTCAGTTAGGGATTGCTTGGGTTGATGCGGATGACTCATCGGATGCTGTGCAAATAGGTGTTCGGCACAAGCAGACTATTTTTGATAAATGGAGAGTATCAGCATGCAACTCGGCAAGCCAATCGAATTACACGGGAAACCGGTGGCGGGGAGCAAATTTCCAATCATTTGCACTCCGCTGGTTGGCCGCACACGGGATCGAATCCTGAACGAAGTGAATGTCGTTTTGGCCAAACAACCTGATGTTCTTGAATGGCGTGTCGATTTTTTTGAAGGCATTGCCAATAGTGCAGAAGTGATCAGTGTTGCCACCAGCATCAGGCAGGCCGCTGGCGACGTGCCCCTGCTGTTTACCCGGCGCTCCATCAGGGAAGGGGGCGAGAAAATTTCGCTTTCAGAAGAGCAGGTGATTGCGCTTTATCACGCCGTGTGCGAGAGCCGCCAGGTCGATGCCGTTGATTTTGAGATGAGCAATGATCCGGCGCACATTGCGCTGGTGCGGGAGGCATCGAGGGTGAATGGCATCAAGCTGATCCTGTCCTATCACAATTTTCAGCTCACGCCGGGGCTGGGAATCCTGAACCAGCGATTCTTGCAGGCTCAGCAACTCGGCGCTGACATCGCGAAAATTGCCGTCATGCCAGGCGATATGGCAGATGTGCTGACACTTTTGAACGCCACCTTGCAGTCCAGCCAAATGCTCAAAATCCCGCTCATCAGTATGTCCATGGGACCCTATGGGTCGATCACGCGCCTGTTTGGCTGGGCCTTCGGTTCGGCCTTGACGTTTGCGGTGGGTGCCGCTGGTTCAGCACCCGGTCAATTGTCAATTGAAGATATCAACACGGTACTGGGGATGGTGCAGAAGTCACTGACGGGAAAGTAACATAGGCTGACCATTGTCCAGTTCCTCTTTGGCTTGTTGCACCATGGCCTTGGCGTCGGCATTGGCAAACTTGCTGTACTTGCCCAGAATAGTCACCAGTTGGCCGTAAATCTTGGGGTTGCCAGCCATGCACTCGTTTTGTTCCAGAAAATCGGGTTCACCGGTGAAGTTGCCGACCAGGCCACCGGCTTCGGTCACCAGCAAAGAGCCTGCTGCGACGTCCCACGGTTGCAGTCCTTTTTCAAAAAACCCGTCGGTGTAACCGGCCGCCACATAAGCCAGGTCGAGGGCAGCGGCGCCCGGGCGGCGCAGTCCGGCGGTGCGCTGCATCATGTCACCCATCATCAGGAGATAGCTGTTGAAGTCATCTGTCGGACGAAACGGGAAGCCGGTCGATATAAGGCACTCCTGCATGCGGATACGCTTTGAGACGCGCAGACGGCGGTCGTTCAGGTAAGCACCGCGCCCTTTGGTGGCGGTAAAAAGATCGTTGCGGCTGGGGTCGTAAATGACGGCTTGTTCGATCTTGCCCTTGACGGCAAGCGCGACGCTGACGCAATAAACCGGCAAGCCGTGAATAAAGTTGGTGGTGCCGTCCAGTGGGTCGATGATCCAGACGAATTCCGAATCCTTGGCGCCATGTTCGCGGCCCGATTCCTCGGCCCAGACGCCGTGACCGGGGTAGGCCGTTAGCAGCGTCTCAATAATGATTTGCTCAGCTGCGTGGTCGACGTCGGTGACGAAATCATTGACCAGTTTTTGCGATATGCGAACTGCTTCCACGTCAAGTGCCGCTCGGTTGATGATGGCGCCGGCAGCGCGGGCCGCCTTGACGGCCACATTGATCATGGGATGCAGATTGGGAGACATGAATAATCTTAAATGTTTGTGGGACTGACCTCTGGCTCTGTCTTAGCGGTTGTCATGCCGGACTTGATCCGGCATCCATGGATTGCGGGTCAAGCCCGCAACGACAACCATTTTTGCCAGCGACAATGGCGTAATTTTAACCGTCCGGTATCTTTTCCTGTTTTTGAGTCCATGCACACCCGATTTATCCTGATTAACACCAGTCACGCTGGCAATGTCGGTGCCGCTGCCCGGGCCATGAAAACCATGGGTTTTGAAGAGTTGGTGCTGGTGGCACCGCGCTGGGCCAATGTGCTCAATCGCGAGGAAACCATTCAGCGTGCCAGTGGCGCATTGGATGTGCTTAAAAACGCCCGCATTGTCGCCACGCTGGACGAGGCGCTGGAGGGCATCACTCACTTGTGCGCCACCGCCATGACGCCGCGCGACTTCGGCCCGCCCACTCTGACACCGCGTGCCCATTTTGATGCGTTGATGCAGCACGGGGTGACGGCGCAGCAAGGCATCGCGTTCCTGTTTGGTTCCGAGCGTTTTGGCATGAGCAATGACGATGTGTACCGTTGTCACGTTGCCTTATGCATTCCGAGTAATCCCAATTTTGGCTCCCTCAACCTGGCGGCTGCTTTGCAGGTGATTGCTTACGAATGGCGCGTGGCTTTGGGCGCCTATGCAGTGCATCCTGCCACTGAGACCCCGGTGCTGGCCGATGCGAGCCAACTGGCTGGCATGCTGGCGCATTGGGAGCGAGCCCTGGTTGCCATTGGCTTTTTGGACCCCCAGGCGCCCAAAAAACTGATGCCGCGTCTCAACCAGTTGTTCAATCGGGCCGGTGTCACGCAGGAGGAAATCCACATTTTGCGGGGTATTGCCAAAACAATGGACCACACCGCGGCGGCGCAGCAAGCCCTGCAGGAAACAGTGTCACCTCCAAAAAGCTAGACTTAAGCCATGTTTTCACGACTACGTTCCGACATTCAATGCATTCTTGAGCGCGACCCGGCGGCCCGCAGCAGCTGGGAGGTTCTCACCTGCTACCCTGGTCTGCACGCAGTGGTGCTGCACCGCCGTTCCCATTGGTGCTGGAGCCATGGCCTGAAATGGCTGGGTCGTTTTATTTCGCACATTGCACGGTTTCTCACAGGTATTGAAATCCACCCCGGAGCCAAGATTGGCGAACGGGTTTTCTTTGACCATGCGATGGGTGTGGTGGTGGGTGAAACGGCTGAAATTGGTGATGACTGCACCATTTACCAAGGTGTGACTTTGGGTGGCACCTCGCTCTATAAGGGAGCCAAACGCCATCCGACACTGGGACGCAATGTGGTGGTGGGGGCGGGCGCCCAGGTGTTGGGCGGCTTCACAGTCGGTGACGGCGCTAAAGTGGGCTCCAATGCGGTGGTCACCAAACCGGTACCCGCCGGTGCCACGGCAGTCGGCAACCCGGCACGCATCATCCAGGCAGAGTTGGATGTCAAACGTGAAGAAGTGGCTTCGAAAATGGGATTTTCAGCCTACGGCGTGACACAAAATGACGATCCCTTGAGTCAGGCGATGCGCGGCCTGATCGACAACGCCGCTAGCCAGGAACATCAAATTGCGTTGCTGTGGCAAACCATCGACAAACTCTCGACGCAACGTCAGGAGCCTGACTGTGTGCCTGGCGACGCGGCTCGCAGCGAGCATTTTGAGGCCGACAAACTGAACCAGCTTGTCGGCAAGTAAATCAACTTGGGATGGTGCCCGGTCGTATTGCCGTCTTGGGTCGGAAAGCCTTGCACACCGCTTCATCGGTTTGCAGGTAAGGCCCGCCTATCAGATCGATGCAATAGGGCACAGCGGCAAAAATACCGGCCATCACAATCTCGCCGTGGTTGTCGCGCAGGCCTTCCAGAGTCTCGCCGATGGCCTTCGGCTGTCCTGGCAGGTTGATGATCAGAGTTTGACTGCGGATCACCGCTACTTGGCGTGACAAAATTGCCGTTGGCACAAATCGCAGACTGATTTGTCGCATTTGTTCGCCAAAACCGGGCATGACCTTGTGCGCCACGGCAAGAGTCGCCTCCGGCGTGACATCACGCAGGGCCGGACCGGTGCCGCCAGTAGTCAGCACCAGTGCGCAACCGGCGTCGACCAGTTCAATCAGGGCGGCACTGATGGTTGCTTCTTCGTCCGGGATCAGCCGGGATTCAAATTGCAACGGATTCTTCAGGGCCCGCGTTAGCCAGTCCTGCAGGGCTGGCAAACCTTTGTCAACATACACACCGCTTGACGCCCGGTCGCTGATGGAGACGATGCCAATTTTGATGGTGTCGAAGGGCTGGCTGGTGGCGCTGGTCATGACGTTTCACCAGCCACAGGCATCCCGGCTGCTTCGTCTTGCTCTGCCAAATGCTCACGCACGATTTGAAAGATATCCCGGTAAGCCCGGCCATGGCGCACCGCCGCGCCTGGCTTCTCGGGCTTGGCGTCTTTTCTGGCCTGACGAATCAGGGCACGCAACTGCTGCGTGTCGGTGTCCGGGCACTTGTTGACCCACTCGCCGAATGCTTCATCAACCGCAATCAGACGAT
>JANXLW010000429.1 GCA_025354965.1 Betaproteobacteria bacterium | reverse complement strand
GCTTCATGAAAGCCATGCTGTGTTCTGCCGGGGTATCGGGGTGCTGCGTCACGGTGTGCGTGCTCAGTTTGTCGCGCTGCGTCATCAGCAGCAGCAAGATGCACACGTACATCGCCGCCGCTGCCAGATAGGCTGTTCGCCAGTTGTACAGGCTGCTGATGGTGGCAAAAAACACCGGCGCCACGGCCCAGCCCAAGTTGCCCGTCAAGCCATGGGCACTGAAGGCATAACCCAGCCGTGGGGCGGACACGCGCTGGTTCAAAATAGTAAAGTCAACCGGGTGAAAAGTGGCGTTGCCCAAGCCGGCCAGCGCGGCCACCGCCAACAAGCCGGTGTAACCGGTCACCATCGATGCGGCGCCGCACGCCAGCACAAAAATACCCAGCGCCACAAACAACAACGGTCGCGCACCCAGCCGATCAACTACAAAACCGGCACTGGCCTGCCCCAACCCCGAAACGACAAAAAAAGTGCTCATCAACAGGCCCAACTCGGAGTAACTCAAGCCGAACTCTTTCATGAACACCGGAAACATCAGCGGCAGCAACAAGTGGGCAAAATGCGAACTGGCATGGGCCAACCCCACCAGGCCGATGATGGTGGCATCTTGCTTGAGAGCGACTGGAATGGGCGAATGTAGTGTGGCGCTGGTCATGGCGCTATGGTAAGGCAGACAACGAGTTGAATCACTGCACAATCACCAGGGACAATAGGCAAAGTGAAAATCATCAGCACACCGACCGCCGTACTTGCCGCCTTGGGCGCAGCCGCCCTGTTCGGGGCCAGCACACCTTTTGCCAAACAGTTTGTCGGCGACATGTCGGCCATGCTGCTGGCCGGTTTGTTGTATCTGGGCAGTGGCGTTGGTTTGACCGGCTTGCGCCTGCTACGCGACCGCGGCTGGCACAGGCCAGGGCTGGCACGCACACAGTGGCCCTGGCTGTTGGGCGCCATCGCGTGTGGCGGTGTTGCCGGGCCTGCTTTGCTGATGCTGGGCCTAGCGCGCATGAGCGCCGCTTCAGCCTCGCTGCTGCTCAATCTGGAGAGCGTATTGACGGCGCTTGTGGCCTGGATCGTGTTCAAGGAAAACACCGACCGGCGCGTGATCATGGGCATGTTGTTGATCGTGCTGGGTGGTTTGGTGTTGTCCTGGCCCGGACCGCCGACCGGCGCCTTTGATGGCTGGCCGGGCGCCGCGTTGATTGCACTCGCCTGCCTGTGCTGGGCGCTGGACAACAACCTGACGCGTCAGGTTTCAAACTCGGACGCCCTGTTCATTGCCGGCCTGAAGGGATGGATCTCTGCAATGGTGAATATCGGGCTGGCTTTTATGCTGGGGCAAACTCTGCCACCCTGGAGTGTGGCAGGCCCGGTTCTGCTGATCGGGTTTCTGGGCTACGGCGTCAGTCTGACACTGTTCGTGGTGGCACTGCGCGGCTTGGGCTCGGCACGCACCGGCGCCTACTTTGGTGCCGCGCCATTCATGGGCGCTGCCATCGCCATCGGCGTGTTCCATGAAAGCACCTCCCCCTGGTTCTGGGGTGCCGGCCTGTTAATGGCCTGCGGGCTTTGGCTGCACCTGACGGAGCGCCATGAACACCCGCATTGGCACGGTGACCTGCAGCACAGCCACGCGCACTTTCCGGACATGGAGCATCGGCACGAACACCGGTAGCCAGCGGCGGATTCACCCGGTCGACGCAACAAAACCGCCATTCAAAGCGGCGAGTAAGCAGGGTGGCCTCGATTAGTGCGCGCGTTGGCGGTCGTTGACCGGTGCTTGACATGCAATTAATTACTTGCATGCGCCTCGATGACACCGACTTGCTGTTCAAAGCCCTCGCCGATCCCAGCCGGCGCAAGCTGCTGGACTTGCTGCACGCGCACGACGGCCGCACCCTCAACGACTTGTGCTCGCACCTGGACATGACGCGGCAGGGCGTGACTTGCCGTACAGCGGGCCGTTATGGAAGATAAATAGACCGCCCACTTTGATGGGGTGGAATCCTTCAGGGATGTTCGGGGCGGTGTTCGCTGCAACGTCGTCGAAATTAGTGCGGGTGTAGGTCATAAGCGCTATTGTCGCGGACCGCGCCGCGCTAGGACCACAGTGCCTTCATGGTCTGCACAAAATCCTGTGCCAGTTGTGGCCAAAGGTCCGCATCCGGCTCACATCCGCAAACCCGCCCCGCAGCCACACGCTGCTGGCCTGCAACAAAAACCTGACGACAGCGGGCATCGGGGCTGGAGAACACCAGGGCGTCCAGCACGTTTTCTACCGGCACGCCCAGCAGCGCCGGCGCCTGATCGTCAAGCACCAGAAAATCGGCGCGGTGACCCGGGGCAATGGTACCCAGCGGTCGGGCCGTGGCGCTGCGGCCACCGGCCAGCGCGGACTCGAACAAAACCGCCGCGGAGCTCTCAAGGGTGCCGGCTTGCGCGGCCACATTGCGCTGGCGTTGCGTCAGGCGCTGTGAATACTCCAGCACGCGAAGCTCTTCGGTCCAGTTGCGGGTAACGTGGCTGTCGGAACCGATAGACCAATGGCCACCGATGCTGGCATAGCCCGAGAAATCGAACACGCCGTCGCCCAGATTGGCTTCGGTGCTGGGGCAAATGACGATGGATGCCCCACTCTCGGCTACTGCTTTTAGCTCGGCCGCAGTGGTGTGGGTGGCATGGACCAGGTTCCATTGGGCATCGACTGGCAGGTGCGCCATCAGCCACTCGATGGGGCGCTGCCCGGTGTGATAGATGCAGTCTTGCACCTCCTGCGTTTGTTCCGCAACATGGATGTGGACGGGAAGACTCTGCTCGGCAGCAAATGCCGCCACCTCCTTGCTGGCCGCCTCATCTGCCGCACGCAAGGAGTGCACCGCAACACCGACGTTGATATTGGTGTACGAACGAATCTGGCTCTGCACACCCTCGACCAGGCGCAACACGCTGTCGGGTGTACCGGCAAAGCGGCATTGATCCTCACGCAGACCGGTGGCGGCAAAACCGGAACGCATGTACAAGGTGGGCAATAGCGTCAAACCGATGCCCACCCGTTGTGCAGCGCGCACCAGCGCCAGCGACATCTCGGGCGGGTCGGCGTAAGGTTGACCATCCAGCGCGTTGTGCAGGTAGTGAAACTCGCACACTTGCGTGTAGCCACCGGCCAGCAATTCGGCGTAAAGCAAGGCCGCAATGGCTTCCAGTTGATCGGGCGTGATGCGCCTGGCGACAGCGTACATTCGGTCGCGCCAGCTCCAGAAATTGTCGTTGGCACCCAGTGCGCTGACACGCTCCGTCAAGCCGGCAATGGCGCGTTGAAAGGCGTGACTGTGGGCGTTGACCAGGCCCGGCAGCACAGGGCCGTCGAGAACCGTAGCGCCCTGGCGATCCACCAGCGGCGCATTGGCCTGGATACCACTCCACGCACCTCCTGCGTCGACCGCCAACACCACGTCGCGACACCAACTACCATCGACCCAGGCCTGCGCAGCGAAGAAGCGCTTCACCTCAGCGCTCATAAAGACCTCTGCAGGCCGCAACTGCACTGTTCATCATCGCCCTGAGCAAGGGCTGGATTTGTCTGGCCTTGCCCAGGTCGTAGTCAAACGGCGCGTCCTCACGCATGTACAGGTAGCGGCACATCTCGAGTTGCAGGGCGTGCAACTGATTTTGCGGTGAACCGTATTGCCGGGTGATGTAGCCGCCCTTGAATCGGCCGTTCAGCACGTGGCTGGGCCCGTTGGCGTCTGCACAAACACGGTCCACCGCAGAGGCAATCGACGCGTCCGCGCTGGCACCATTGGCAGTGCCAATGTTCAGGCCTGGCAAGGTGCCCTCAAACAACCATGGGAGTTGCGAGTGAATGCTGTGCGCGTCCCATAGCAAGGCATAACCGTGCTGTACCTTGATGCGCTGCAACTCCTTGGTCAGGGCGGTGTGATACGGCTGCCAATAGGTGTCGCGGCGACTGGTGCGCTCTTCCATCGAGGGCGCGCGGTCCGGCTTGTAGAGCGCATCGCCGGTGAAGAACCGGGTCGGGCACAACTCGGTATTCGCTGCACCGGGGTACATGGGCGCATCGTCGGGCGGGCGGTTCAGGTCGATTACATAACGCGAATAACGCGGCTTTAGCACGCTGGCGCCCAGCTCGGGCAAGAAGTCATAGAGCAGATCCAAATGCCAGTCGGTATCTTCCACGGCCAGGGCACGCGGCACATAGGCGTCCTGCATACCAGATGGGATGTCGGTCCCGATATGGGGCATGCTCACCAACAGCGGCGAGCTGCCGCAATGCAATGTAAAACTCATCGTGGTTCACCATTGAAAATCGTTTGAATGCAAGGCTTGGCACCCAACGCGTAGCTGAGCTGCGCCGGACGCTGCACGTCCCACAGTACAAAGTCGGCGCGCATGCCAGCGGCCAGCACGCCACGGTCGCGCAATCCCAGCGCCTGCGCGGCATGGCGCGTCACACCAGCGAGTGCTTCGTGCGGGGTCAACCTGAACAGGGTGCAAGCCATGTTGAGCATCAACAAGAGCGAGCTGCAGGGTGAGCTGCCGGGATTGCAATCGGTGGAAATCGCAATCGGTACCCTTTGACGGCGCAGCAGGTCCACCGGCGGCAGTCTGGTTTCACGCAAGAAATAAAACGCGCCCGGCAATAAAACAGCAACGCTGCCGGCAGCTGCCATGGCTTGCGCGCCCTCCTGCGACAACCACTCCAGGTGGTCGCAGCTGAGCGCGCCAAAACTGGCCGCCAATTGCGCGCCACCGCTGTCGCTGAGTTGCTCGGCATGCAGTTTCACTGGCAGCCCCAACTGCCGGGCTGTCTCAAAGACTCGGGCGGTTTGCGCCGGACTGAAAGCAATGCGCTCGCAAAACGCGTCCACCGCGTCGACCAGACCTTCGGCGTGAAGCAGCACCATCATGCGCAGCACCTCGTCGATGTAATCGTCCGGTCGGCCGGCAAACTCGCTCGGTAATGCGTGGGCACCCAGGAACGTGCTGCGAATGGCGAGCGCATTCTCTCGCCCCAGATCGCGGGCCACCTGCAGGCACTTGCGCTCATGCGCCAGCGCCAGACCGTAACCCGACTTGATCTCCAGCGTCGTCACGCCCTCGGCCAGCAACTGTTGCAAGCGCACCCGGCTTTGCCTCTTCAAGTCCTCAGGGCTGGCGCTGCGGCTGGCCTGCACGGTGGACGCAATGCCGCCGCCCTGGCGTGCAATAGCTTCGTAAGACGCACCATTCAAGCGCAACTCGAATTCATCCGAGCGATCACCAGCGTAGACCAAATGGGTGTGGCAATCAATCAGCCCGGGCGTGATCAGCGCGCCGCCCGCATCATGCTGTTGCCCGCAACGCTGGACCAATTGCGGCGGCAATTCGCGTCGCGGGCCAACCCAATGCAAAACGGCACCCTCCACCACCAACGCGCCATCCTCAATCAGGCCGTAAGGCAGCGCAGCGTCGGGCTGCATGGTCGCCAGCTTGCAGTGGGTCCAGAGTTGCAGGCTCATGGGTCAATCTCCATCCACAAAGCGCTTTTTGTTTTGAGCTGCACGGTAGCCCCCGCCGGCAGGGCCTGCCAGGCCAGGCTGTGCGCTGCCAGTTCGAAAGAGTCTCGTCCACAAAGCACTTGAGTGCCCTCCCCCGTAGCGTAGACCGCTATGGTTTTTGGCGCATCCAGGACCATGCTGACGGTGCCTGGAATTCTCTTCATCTGCGCCGTCTTGTCAGTGCGCAACATCAGGTTGAAGTCCTGCGTGGCACCATCCAGCAACTGGCACTCCACGGGGCTGGCGCCGTCAAAGCACAGCGGTGCACTGTCGCGTGTCAATTCATGTACGTGTTCACCCAGGGTCAGCCGCACGCCGGCACCGCCCAGCACGGCAAACCAGCGCCGCACACCTTCAAACCGCGAGAAAGGTCCACTGCGTGCAACCTCGGCCACCGACATGCGCCAGATCCAGTCCTGTGAGCCGGGCCAGGCAGCCAGTTCACGGGTGACACCAGCGCCATTGCGCCAGGGGCTGGGCAACACATCGGCCAGGCAAACTGTCTGCCAGCTCATAGCTGAAACTTTCCGTTGAAACTGTAGCGCAGGCCGGGGTACACCAGCCGCACCAGACTGGCCACATGCTTACCACTGGTGGTGCGCCGGGTCATCACCAGACACGGTTCGCTGCGTTTGATTGCCAAGTGTTTGGCCTCCTGAGTGCTGGGCAATGAGGCCTCAATGGAGTAGCTGGCTTCAGTCAGCGGCGCGTGTTCCAGCAGGTAATGGGTTGGCGTCTTGATCTCGAAATCGTTGCCGAGATAGTGCGGCGCCGACGCGGGATTGACATGGCGATCTTCAAACTGAATGGCCACCCCATCCTCATAGTGAACCAGTACCGAGTGAAAAACTCTGGTCCCGGCTCGCAAATCGAGAACCCGGGCCAATGCTGCATCGGCGCGCACGGTTTCAAGCAAAACGACTTTGGTGCTGTGCGCATGGCCGCGCTCCAGCACTTCTTCGTGAATATCGCGCACCGCCAGCGTACTTGAGATGCGATGCAGTTGGGCCACCACCGTGCCGGAGCCTTGCACCCGGGTCACCAAGC
>JANXLW010000425.1 GCA_025354965.1 Betaproteobacteria bacterium | reverse complement strand
CGCGCATCTTTGAAGAGATAGAGCGCGTTAAAAAGAACTTCCGCACCATTGAGACCCTGGGCAAACCCGTGGTCAGCCTGCTCAACGGCACGGCGCTGGGCGGCGGCTGGGAAGTGGCCTTGATCGGCCACTACCGCATCGCAGTGGACGACCGCAAAATCCAGTTCGGTCTGCCGGAAGTCACACTCGGTTTGCTGCCCGGCGCCAGCGGCGTGACCAAGATGACGCGCCACCTCGGATTGATGGGTGCGCAGCCCTACCTGGTTGAGGGCAAGACCTTTACCCCTGCTGAAGCCAAGGGTCTGGGACTGGTGCATGAACTGGTCGCACCAGGCGACACCGCCGCGGCCGACATGCGCGCCCGGGCTCTCGCCTGGATAGCCGCCAACCCAAGCGCCCAGCACCCCTGGGAAGCGAAAGGCTACAAGGTACCGGGCGGCTTGCCCTCCAATCCGGCGGTGGCCACCATGCTGGTGGTGGCCCCGGCCATGATCAAGAAACAGACGCGTGGCCTGTACCCCGCTCCAGAAGCCATCATGGCCTGCATGGTGGAAGGTCTGCAGGTCGACTTGCCCACCGCGCTGCGTATCGAGAGCCGCTACCTCGCCAAGCTCATGACCGGCATTAACGCCCGCGCCATGATCAACACCTTCTTCTTCAATCTGAACGCCATCAAGAGCGGTCAGTCCCGACCTGCCGGTGTGGCCCGCTTTAAGCCAGCCAAGGTCGGTTTGCTGGGGGCCGGCATGATGGGGGCCGGCATTGCCTTCGCGCAGGCCAGCAAAGGCATTGCCACCGTGCTCAAGGACGTCAGTCAGGAGAAGGCTGACGCCGGCAAAGCCTACAGCGCCAAACTGACCCAGGCACGTGTCGACAAAGGCCGCATGAGCGCCGACGAGCAGCAAAAAATTCTGGGCCGCATTCACGCCACCGATCAGGTAGAAGACCTGAAAGACTGCGACCTGATCATCGAGGCGGTGTTTGAAAACCGCGAGCTCAAGGCCAAGGTCACCGAGGAAGCCGAGCCGATGCTGGCGCCGGGGGGCTTCTTTGCCTCGAACACTTCCACCCTGCCCATCGGTGGTCTGGCCAGGGCCAGTGCCACACCCGAAAAATTCATCGGCATCCACTTCTTCAGCCCGGTCGACAAGATGAAGCTGGTGGAGATTATTCGCGGCAGGCAGACCAGCGACGAAACGGTGGCCCGTGCCTTTGATTATGTGCAGGTCATCGGCAAGATGCCGATTGTGGTGAACGATTCGCGCGGCTTCTTTACCAGCCGGGTCTTTGGCACTTTTGTGATGGAAGGTGTGGCCATGCTGGGCGAAGGCATCCCGGCGCCGGCGATTGAAAACGCCGGTATCCAGTGCGGCATGCCGGTCGGGCCACTGGCCGTGCTGGACGAAACCGCTTTGAGCCTGAGCCTGCACGTGATGGAGCAAACGCGCTCTGACTTCGAGCGTGAGGGCAAGACCTACACCGCCACCCCTGGCGAACTGCTGGTGGCCAACATGGTGAAAGTGCACCAGCGTCCCGGGCGTGCCGGCGGCGCCGGTTTCTACGAATACCCAAGCGACAAAGGCGTCAAGAAATTTCTGTGGCCGCAGCTCAAACCCCTGTTTGAAAAGCCCGGTGCCAAGTGGAACATCAACGAGCTGAAAGACCGCCTGTTGTACCGCCAGGCGATTGAGACCGCACGCTGCCTGTGTGAGGGCGTGCTCACCAGCGTGCACGACGCCAACATCGGCTCCATCTTCGGCATTGGTTTCCCGGCCTGGACTGGCGGCGCCATGCAGTTCATTTACGGCATGGGCATCGATGTCTTTGTCCAACGTGCTGATGAACTGGCCGTTAAATTCGGTGCTGGCTTTGCACTGACCGACGAGGTCAAGGCAACCGTTCTGGGTTACCAACCGGTCTATTGACGTGTTGTCGCGCCTACTGCGCCGCCTGTTGCTGGGCCAGGTCCTGGTCGGCGCATTGCTGGGCTGGCTGATCATCAGGCAGACGGGAACCTCGGCCTGGCTGGTGGCCGTGACGGCCTTGGACTTGCCACTAATGACGCTGCTGCTGGTGAGCCTGACAACGGCCATCAAGTCGCGTGCACCGGGTGCCAATGCCCTGTGGTGGCGTTCACTGTTCACTGAGTTTGTGGCCACCAGCCGGGTTTTCTTGTTGCAGCAACCGTGGGCCTGCGCAGCACCTGCGGTTCAGCAAGCCAGCGCTTCGCCAGGGCGCATACCGGTTGTTCTGGTGCATGGCTACCTGTGCAACCACCGGGTCTGGAATGTCATGTCGCGTCGACTGCGCGCTGCCGGGCACCCGGTACTGGCAGTAGACCTGGAACCCCTGTTCACATCGATCGACCTGTATGCGCCAATCATCGAACAAGCGGTGCTGGCGTTGTGCCGTCAGACCGGTGCCGAAAAAGTGACGCTGATCGGCCACAGCATGGGCGGGCTGGCCATCCGGGCCTGGATGCGCAGTCACGGCAACAGCCGCGTTGCGAGCGTCATGACGCTCGGCACCCCCCACGCCGGCACCCAGATCGATGCACGCCCAAGGTCCACCAACGGCAAGCAGATGCTGCTGCGCAGCGCCTGGCTGCAGGAACTGGCGGCCAGCGAGACTGCGTCGGCACGCGCGCTCATGCGGATTGCCTTTACGCCGCAGGACAATATTGTTTATCCGCAGCGCGCACAAGTGCTGGCGGGCGTACCGTTCACCGTATTCGACGGTCTGGGCCATCTGGAACTGTGTTTTCATCGTGGCGTTATCGAATGGGTGTTGCAGCAGCTGAGCGATTGCGTGTTCGCGGACGTCAAGAACGCTGAGGCTCCGCGATAATCGTTTGATGGAAAACCCTGAACCTTCTGCGCCACGCCAGCGCCCCACATCACCGCGTGATTTGTTCTGGTCATTCACCAGGCTGGCGCTGCAGGGTTTTGGCGGTGTGCTGGCCATCGTGCAGCGCGAGCTGGTGGAAAAAAAACAGTGGCTGACCCGTGAAGAGTTCGTGGAAGATTGGGCCGTCGCGCAGATCCTGCCGGGCCCCAACGTGGTCAATCTGTCATTGATGATTGGTGACCGCTATTTTGGCCTGCGTGGTGCCATGGCAGCGCTGGCCGGCATGCTGACCTTCCCGCTACTGATCGTGCTGGCATTGGCGGCCGTCTTTGCCGGCATCTCGGACTTGCCCCAGGTTCAGGGCGCACTGCGCGGCATGGGTGCCGTCGCAGCGGGACTGATCACCGCCACTGGTCTCAAACTGATCGGTGCGCTGAAAAAAAATGTCATGGGAGCGCTGGTTTGCTGGTCGTTGGCAGCGCTGACCTTCGTGGCCATTGCCCTGCTGCGAGTGCCATTGGTTTGGGTTCTGTTAAGTGTCGGTGGAATGGCCTGCGCCTGGGCCTACCGGCAGCTGGGGCGCTTGCGCGCGCCTGGGACCGAAACATGACGGTGACCATGACCGCTACTGACTGGCTGGCACTGCTGACCCATTTCCTGTCGCTGTCCCTGCTGGCAGTGGGCGGCGCCATCACCACGGCCCCGGACATGCACCGCTACCTGGTGAACGAGCAGCATTGGCTGAGCGACGGCCAATTCAGCTCCTCCATCGCCCTGGCGCAAGCCGCACCCGGGCCCAACGTGCTGTTCATCGCGCTGCTGGGCTGGAATGTCGGCATGAACGCCGGCGGCGGCATCGGCGCCGGTGCCCTGGCCTGGTCCTACGCCGCACTGGGTGTGCTGCTGGCCATGATCGGCATCATGCTGCCCAGCACCACCCTGACCTTCACCGTTGCGCGCTGGGGTCATCAGAACCGTGAACTGCGGGCTGTGCGCGCCTTCAAGCAGGGCATGGCACCGATCGTGATTGCGCTGCTCATCGCCACCGGCTGGATTCTGGCCGCAAGCCACGGCAGCGCGGTCAAAAACTGGACCTTATGGCTGGTCACCGGACTGACCGCCCTGCTGGTGTGGCGCACCCGGCTGCATATGCTGTGGCTGTTGGCCACCGGAGGGTTGCTGGGCTGGTTTGGCTGGGTTTAACGTAGTAGCGACTGATTTGGGCTGGAGTCGGCGGGACTGGGGCGGATGCCGGAGTTCACGAGGAGTCTTGCGGTAGATCTGATTTTTCCTTACCAGTCATTCCCGCTACTCTTCCAGTTTGGGCATTCTTCAGAACCAGGATACGGTTAAAGGCTTCATAATCTGCTGCTCAAGGCGGCGGTCGCTGGGCTGTGTTTTTGCGAGGCTACGATGCCTCGATGTTTGCGAAGAAAGGTGAATCCTTTGACAGAGAAGAATAAAAGCGCGAGATATTCTCAGAGTCGCACCGACACACTGATCGGTGCGGGCACGCGTATTGAAGGCAATATAACTTTCACCGGCGTTCTACGCACTGACGGGGAGATCAACGGCGACGTGTCGTGCGACGACGATACCTGCGGAACGGTTGTCGTGAACAAGTTGGGAAGTGTTACTGGTGCGATCAAGGCGCCCCACGTTGTCGTCGCCGGTCGTGTTTTGGGGTCAGTACATTCATCGGGGTCGATCGAGATTCTCCAGGACGCTTGCGTCGTGGGGGATGCTTCCTACATGGACATTGTGATCCATGAGGGTGGAGTCATTGAGGGGGCACTGACGCCAATGCTCCCGACGGAGGAGGATCGATCAGGGCAAGAACATCGGGTTCAAAGTTTGGCGCCACCAGCGGTCAAGGAGTCCGATGAGCCACCTGCCGATGCAATGGCGGATGGCAATGAGGTTGGGAAACGCCCAGGAAAAGGGCGCAAGTTCGGCTTCGCCATTGCGCTGCTCGTCGCCGTGGTTGCCGCCGTGTGGATGAACCTAAGCCCGACTGCCGTTAAGCCACCAGCCACTGATGTTGTGCTCAAGGCCAATAACTCTGCAACGGAGAATCCGGCGCCGCAACCGGCACCTGTGACAAGCGCCACGCCGTTGGACAGCCCGAAAACCGTGGCAGAAAGCGCAGTTCCGCTTGTCCCAAGCTCGGAAACTGTCGCCAAGGATGCTGTTCAAGTGACGCCGCCAAATATTCCAGAACTGGATCCAAAGGATGTGATCGTGGTGCAAGGGGATGATCCGAGCAAACCGGCGGACTTCCTGTATGTTGTGATTGGCAAAGAGCCGGCAGTGCTGTTCAGGAAGAAACGCAATGACCCCGCCGAAGGCACTCGCGTCGACCTGGCTCATGGGACAAGCAAAAGGATCGCGATTGCCAAAGATGACATTCTCCGAGTAGAGCAAGGCCGAGGCCTTCAAATGTTCTATCAGGGTCGGAAAGTGGCGTCGGCAACCCTTCAAAGCGGCACTTGGATGAGTTTCGTAGCGAATTCGCGCAGCGGGGCAAGTAACAAATAGCAAGGCACTCAGGACTTCCCGGTAGAACCGTAACCGCCCTCACCGCGCACACTGGACGGAAATTCGGTCACCACATTGAACTGCGCTTGCACCACTGGAACGATGACAAGCTGCGCAATGCGATCCATCGGTTCGATGGTGAAGGCGATGTCACTACGGTTCCAGGCGCTCACCATAAGTTGCCCTTGGTAGTCGCTGTCAATCAAACCCACCAGATTGCCCAACACGATGCCGTGCTTATGTCCCAGGCCGGAACGCGGCAGGATGATCGCGGCAAAATTCGGGTCCCGCAAATAGATGGCGATGCCGGTGGGCAACAGTTGCCAGGCATTGGGTTGCAAGGTCAATGGTTCTGACAGGCAAGCACGCAAGTCCAACCCGGCACTACCTGGCGTAGCGTACGCCGGCAATTGATGCGCCATGCGTGGGTCGATGATCTTGACGTCAATTTTCATCACGGTTGGCCTTTCACCCCGAGTCTTGCCGCAATTTCAATCATCAATTTGCGAGCCAGCGAAAGTTTCGAGTCGCGTGCCATCTCGACGGCGTTCAACTCATCCACCAGCAGCAGTGCGTTGTCATCTTGCCCAAACGTAGCAGGCCCAATATTGCCAACCAAAAGAGGAACCTGCTTGCGCAAGCGTTTGGCCTGTGCATTGGCCAGCAGGTCATGACTTTCCGCTGCAAAACCGACACAGTAAAGCGCCCGGCTCAGGCCGCGTGGTGACTGCGCCAAGGCGGCCAGAATGTCCGGATTCTCGACAAAAGTCAGCTCGGGCGCTTTGCCCGTACCACCCTTTTTGATCTTTTGGTCCGCGGCCTTTGCCGGTCGCCAATCGGCCACTGCAGCGGTCGCTATAAACACCGTCGCCGCTGAAGCTCTCTCCTGCACCACCCGAAACATTTCAACTGCTGATTTGACATCACAGCGACTGACACCCCGTGGCGTGGCCAGACTGACCGGTCCCGCCACCAGAGTCACTTCAGCGCCGGCCTCACGCGCTGCCTGTGCTATGGCAAATCCCATTTTTCCACTGGACTGATTGGTGATGCCGCGTACCGGGTCAATCGCCTCATAGGTTGGTCCGGCGGTTACCAGCACATGCTGACCAACCAGAACTTTGGGCTGAAAAAAAGCACTCACTTCGTCCAGTAGTTCCTGCGGCTCCAGCATGCGGCCGTCGCCCGTTTCACCGCACGCCTGATCGCCGCTGCCAACGTCAAAAACGGTAGCACCATCGGCCCCCAATTGGGCCACATTGCGCTGCGTGGCCGGATGGGCCCACATCTCGCGATTCATGGCCGGTGCGATCAGCAACGGCACTTTATCGATTGGACGCGCCAAACACAACAGGCTTAACAAATCATCCGCGCGCCCATGCAGCAGTTTGGCCATGAAGTCGGCGCTGCACGGAGCAATAAGAATTGCATCGGCCTCACGACTCAGGTTGATGTGGGGCATGTTGTTGGCGGTGCCGTTGACCGGTCGCGCATCCCACTGCGAGTCATAGACCGGGCGGCCGCTCAATGCCTGCATGGTGACCGGTGTGATGAACTGTTGCGCTGCCTGGCTCATCACGACTTGCACGGTCGCGCCCTCCTTGATCAGCGCCCGGCACAACTCAGCCGCCTTGTAGCAGGCAATACCACCGGTCAGCCCGAGAACAATGTGTTTTCCCGCAAGTTCATTCATGGGCTGCAATGTATCACCTCTATAATTAACATTTCCACCCCATTGAGCACAGCGCTCTCTCTGACATGACCAAATTTGTCTTCGTCACCGGCGGTGTGGTGTCCTCCCTTGGCAAGGGAATCGCCTCAGCCTCCTTAGCTGCGATTTTGGAATCGCGGGGCCTCAAAGTCACTCTCATCAAGCTTGACCCCTACCTCAACGTCGATCCCGGCACGATGTCGCCGTTTCAGCACGGCGAAGTATTTGTCACCGATGACGGCGCCGAGACCGATCTCGATCTGGGCCACTACGAGCGCTTTGTTGAAACGCGCATGCGCAAGTCCAACAACTTCACCACTGGCCAGATCTACAAAAGCGTGCTGGAAAAGGAGCGCCGTGGCGACTACCTTGGCAAAACGGTTCAGGTCATTCCGCACGTCACCAATGAAATCCAGGAATTCATCAAACGAGGGGCACGCTTTGGAACGCCGGATGCGGTCGATGTTGCCATTGTCGAAATTGGCGGCACCGTCGGTGACATTGAATCGCTGCCCTTTCTGGAGGCGGTACGCCAGATGAGTTTGAAGCTGGGGCACAACAACAGTGCCTTCGTGCATTTGAGCTACGTACCCTGGATCGCGGCCGCCGGCGAACTCAAAAC
>JANXLW010000330.1 GCA_025354965.1 Betaproteobacteria bacterium | reverse complement strand
CCACGGGACTTTCTCCCGGATTGAAAATATGTTCGGCTTTGCCAGCCAGCCCCTGCGTGTAAACCGCTGGATGTTCACAAATCCACAGCGCATCGGGTGTCTGTGAAGTTCGCGCGGTAGTGAAGGCCTGCATCGCTTCATAGGTAGGCAGGTACTCCACGCGACCGAGATTTTGCGGCGATAGGCGCACAGTGTTTTACAGTACGACCTTGACCATCGGATGTGCACCCAGCGCGCGGTAGAGCGCGTCGAGTTGCTCACGGCTGGTGGCTGTGACGGTAATTGTGACGCCAAGGTACTTGCCGCCCTTGCTCTCGCGCAACTCGATCGTGGCAGCATCGAACGCGGGATCAAACTGGCTGGCAATCGAGGTAATGGCGTTCACCAGTGCGCCCTGCCTGATGCCCATGACTTTGATGGGGAACTGCGAAGGGTACTCAATGAGCGACTCGGAAGGCGAAGTCACGGGGTGCCGCCTGACCAAGCCTGCTCTTTGACTCTTTGATATTGCGCGTACAACTGTCTGTACACCGGTCCGGGCACCCCTTTGCCAACGGGTTGGCCGTCCAGCGTGGTCACTGCCAGAACCTCTTTGCTGACTGAAGACAATAGCAATTCATCAGCTTTCAATACCTCTTCGCGGCTGATGCGGCGCAGCACAAAGCCAAGCCCGAGGCCGCGGCAAATTTCCTCAAGCAAGCCGTAGCGAATGCCCTCCAGCACCAAATTGTCTTTGGGTGTGCCCAGAACTTTGCCATCCCTGACGACCCAGACGTTGCTGGCAGCGGCCTCGCTCAAAAAACCATTGCGAAACATGATGGTTTCGACTGCGCCAGTGTCAAAGCTGATCTGGCGGGCCAGAACGGACCCGAGCAAGCTGGTGCTCTTGATGTGCGCTTTTTCCCAGCGGAAATCGTCGGCCGTGACGCATACCACACCCGCACTGCGCTGCGCTTGACTGGGGGGCTTCATCACGTTGGTCATGACGAAGACGGTGGGTTTTGCATCGGTTGGCATGACATGGTCGCGCATGGCGACGCCGCGACTGATCTGGATGTACACCAGCTGGTCGATGTTCTGGATTTCGGTGCCCGTGGAATGGGCGTATGCAGAGGCCAACTCAAGCGCAATTTCAGCCCATTGAGCCGACGTCATGGGGTTGGCAATGCGCACTTCAGAAAGGCTGCGATCGAGCCGTTCCATGTGTTGCTCAAAGCGGAACAGACGTCCGCCATAGACCGGCAAAACTTCATACACGCCGTCGCCAAAAATGAAGCCGCGGTCCATGACGCTGATCTTGGCATTGGGAAGTTCGGTGAACTCGCCGTTCAGGTAGCAAGGCAGGTCAGGCAAGTTGTTCATTGGCGAATTATCGTCGGGTGAGAATTGGAGGCGGCGTGTTTTTACTTATAATCAAGGGCTTTGTGAAGCCAGCGGTGTGTATTTTTCTTGTAACCTGCGTGTAATTTCAGATGTCGATAATCGTACCAATGTCTGGATTTGACTTTGATGAGTCCGAACAGTTGAAGTTCAAGCGGCTGAGTGCAGAAGAAGCGCAGGTGCTGCGTGAGTTTGAGCCGTCGGTTTCTCCCTGGCGGATAGTGGGTTTACAAGTGGCGGCGGGTTGGTTGGTGGCGCTGGGCGCTTGGGGCCTCACCGGACGGCCTGCTGCCGGATGGTCGGCGGCTTACGGCTCTCTGGCGGTTGTTGTCCCGGCCATGTTGTTTGCGCGGGGACTGATGAGTCAGTTTTCGTCGATTAACGCGGCAACTGCCGGGTTTGGGTTTTTTGTGTGGGAAGCGATCAAAATTGCCGCCAGTGTCGGCATGTTGTTTGCAGCCCCGCAGTTGGTTACGGACCTGGACTGGTTGGCAATGCTGATCGGCCTGGTGCTAACCCTGAAGGTGTATTGGCTGGCGCTTTTGATGCGCCCTGAATCTAAAAACAGATTGAAGAGTTAACAATGTCCGCAGAAGCAATGTCCGCAGAAGCAGCTCCGTCAGCCAGTGACTATATTGTTCACCACCTGACGCATTGGCAGAACAAGCCGCAGACCGAAATCGTTGATTTCTCCGTTTTTAATATCGATTCACTTTTCTTTTCCATATTGTTGGGCGTTCTGGGGTGCTTCTTCCTTTGGAAAGCGGCCAGCCGCGCAACCTCCGGCGTGCCAGGCCGGTTTCAGGCTGCGGTTGAAATTTTGATAGAAATGGTGGATGGCCAGGCCAAATCCATCGTGCACAACGCAAAGAGCCGCAAATTGGTGGCACCCTTGGCCTTGACAGTGTTTGTTTGGATTTTCCTGCTCAACGCGATGGACTTGTTGCCCCTGGATCTGCTGCCCACCGCGTGGGGCTGGATCTATGGTGCTGCCGGACATGATTCGCACCATGCCTATCTGCGCGTCGTGCCCACCGCCGACCTGTCGGTCACCATGGGGTTGTCCGTCTCCGTGCTGCTGATCTGCTTGTTCTACAACATGAAGATCAAGGGCTTGGGCGGCTGGGCGCACGAGCTGGTTTCTGCACCTTTTGGCACCAGCAAGAACCCGGTTTTTGCCGTCATTCTGGGCGTGGTCAACATTTTCGAGCAGGTGATTTCTTTTACCGCCAAAACTGTGTCGCACGGCATGCGATTGTTTGGCAATATGTATGCGGGCGAACTGGTGTTCATGCTGATTGCCCTGTTGGGTGGTTCCTGGGCCTTGTCGACAGACCCTATGGGCAGCCTCATGCTGTTTTTGCTGCACGTGGTGGCCGGATGGGCGTGGGCGGTGTTCCATATCATCATCATCTTGTTGCAGGCTTTCGTGTTCATGATGTTGACGCTGGTCTACATCGGGCAGGCGCACGACGCGCATTGATTTGTGCGGCGGTTTGCGCTGCGATTTTCGGTTTGGTTGTTATTGTTTTGGTTTTTCGATTATTTAGGAGTGAATCATGGAAGTTATTAGTTTTGCTGCCCTGGCTGCTGGTTTGATCATTGGACTTGGCGCTCTGGGCGCCTGTATCGGTATCGGCATCATGGGTAGCAAGTACCTTGAAGCGGCAGCACGTCAGCCGGAACTCATGGGCGAACTGCAAACCAAGATGTTCGTGCTGGCCGGTCTGATTGACGCGGCCTTCATTATCGGAACCGGTATTGCCCTGTGGTTCGCCACCGCCAACCCGTTCCTGGCTCAAATCGCACGTCTGGTCAAGTAAGCCTTAACTCCAACACCTCGTTAGAGGGAGACTTACTGTGAACATTAACGCAACGCTGATTGTCCAGATCATCGTCTTCATATTGCTCGTGCTGTTCACGATGAAGTTCGTGTGGCCACCTATCGCGGCTGCATTGGATGAACGTGCCAGCAAGATTGCTGATGGCCTCGCCGCCGCCGACAAAGCCAAGTCCGAGCTTTCCTCCGCCAACAAGCGGGTGGATGCCGAATTGGCCAAGTCGCGCACGGAGACTACAGCACGCCTTGCTGACGCCGAGCGGCGAGGACAAGCCATCATCGAAGAAGCGAAGTCTAAGGCGACCGCGGAGGGCAACAAGATCGTTGCTGCCGCGAAAGTTGAAGCTGAGCAGCAATCCGTCAGGGCGCGCGAGGCGCTGCGTGAGCAAGTGGCCGCCCTGGCAGTCAAGGGCGCTGAGCAGATCCTGCGCAAGGAAGTCAATGCCAGTGTCCATGCTGATTTGCTTGGCCGCTTGAAGACCGAGCTGTAAAAGGACAACCATGGCTGAACTTGCCACCATTGCGCGACCTTATGCTGAAGCCTTGTTCAAGGCCTCGGCGTCAGACCTGGATGCTGCAGCGGTCTGGATCGAGGCGTTAAACGAGATTGCGAAAAACCCGCAACTGCTGCAATTCGCTGACAACCCCAACGTTACAGCGGCCCAGGTGTTTGAACTGATGACCGGGGTGGCTCAGGTTGCGTTGCCGGAGCGGTCAAAAAACTTTCTGCGCATGCTGATTGAGAATGGTCGCTTGAGTGCTTTGCCGGAAATTGCTGCGCAGTTCCGGGTCATGAAGAACAACCGCGGCGGTTCGTCGGACGCTGTTGTGTACAGCGCGTTCGCTATCGACAGCGCGGCACTGGTGGAATTGGCGGCAACGCTGGAAAAGCGATTTGCACGCAAGCTCAATGTGTCCGTTCAATTGCAGCCTGAATTGATCGGTGGCATTCAAGTGGTGGTAGGCGACGAGGTTCTTGACTTTTCTGTCAAAGCCCGTCTGGAACAAATGAAAGTGGCATTGACAGCCTGAGGCGCAAGCCCCCGGTTGCCAAGCCCAATTAACGAAAGAAGGAAAGAGTCATGCAACTCAATCCAGCAGAGATTTCCGAACTGATCAAGAGTCGTATTGAAGGCCTGTCCGCCAGCGCCAACATTCGCAATCAGGGTACTGTCGTGTCCGTGACCGACGGTATTTGCCGTATTCATGGCCTGTCCGACGTGATGCAGGGCGAGATGCTCGAATTTCCGGTCGGCAGCGATGGTTTGCCCACCTACGGTCTGGCACTGAACCTTGAGCGCGACTCGGTCGGCGCCGTGATTCTGGGCGAGTACGAGCATATCTCGGAAGGCGATACCGTCAAATGCACGGGTCGTATTCTGGAAGTGCCGGTCGGTCCCGAACTCAAGGGGCGCGTCGTCAATGCGCTGGGGCAGCCAATAGACGGCAAAGGCCCGATCAACGCCAAGATGACTGACGTGATTGAAAAAGTCGCACCGGGTGTGATCGCACGTCAATCGGTGAGCCAGCCGATGCAGACCGGTCTGAAGTCGATTGACTCCATGGTACCGGTCGGGCGCGGTCAGCGCGAATTGATCATTGGTGACCGCCAGACCGGTAAAACGGCTGTGGCAATCGACGCCATCATCAACCAGAAGGGTCAAAACATGACCTGCGTTTATGTCGCAATTGGCCAAAAGGCCTCCAGCGTCAAAAACGTGGTGCGTGCCCTGGAAAAAGTTGGCGCAATGGAGTACACCATTGTGGTGGCGGCTACCGCCTCCGAGTCGGCCGCCATGCAATATGTCAGCGCCTACTCTGGTTGCACGATGGGCGAATATTTCCGCGACCGCGGTGAAGACGCGATGATTGTGTATGACGACCTGAGCAAGCAGGCGGTGGCCTACCGTCAAGTGTCGCTGTTGCTGCGTCGCCCGCCGGGTCGCGAAGCGTACCCCGGCGACGTGTTTTATCTGCACAGCCGTCTGCTCGAGCGTGCCGCCCGGGTCAACGAAAAGTATGTTGAAGACTTCACCAAAGGTGCTGTCAAGGGCAAGACCGGTTCTCTGACCGCTCTGCCCATCATTGAAACGCAAGCGGGTGACGTGTCCGCCTTTGTGCCGACCAATGTGATCTCCATTACCGATGGCCAGATCTTCCTGGAAACATCGCTGTTCAATGCCGGTATCCGCCCGGCCATTAATGCAGGCATTTCCGTGTCTCGCGTCGGTGGCGCGGCACAGACCAAATTGATCAAGAACCTGTCGGGTGGTATCCGCACCGACTTGGCTCAGTACCGCGAGTTGGCTGCTTTCGCACAGTTCGCCTCCGATCTGGATGAAGCGACTCGCAAGCAACTTGACCGCGGCGCTCGCGTGACCGAATTGCTCAAGCAGGCACAGTACAGCCCGCTGCCCATCTCTTTGATGGGCGCCACCTTGTTCGCGGTGAACAAAGGCTATCTGGACGACGTCGCAATCAATAAGGTTTTACCCTTTGAGCATGGTCTGCATAGCTATCTCAAGGATAAGAATGCGGCTTTGCTGGCCAAGCTCGAAGCCGACAAGGCGATGGACAAGGATGCCGAGGCTGAATTGAACGCTGCCATCGCCGCCTTCAAGAAGTCGTTTGCTTAAGCTCACCTTCTGTAACAGCGAAGGAGGCTCAAATGGCAACCGGCAAGGAAATACGCGGCAAGATTAAAAACTTCGAGAGTACGAAGAAGATCACCAAGGCCATGGAGATGATCTCAGTGTCCAAGATGCGTAAGGCACAGGAACGCATGCGCTCGGCGCGGCCCTATGCGGAAAAGGTACGCAATATCGCCGCCAATCTGGGCGAAGCCAATCCCGAATACATTCATGCGTTCATGAAGCCCAACGACGCCAAAGTCGCGGGCATGATTGTGGTCACGACGGACAAAGGTTTGTGTGGCGGCCTGAATACCAATGTGCTTCGCAGTGTGGCCAATAAACTGCGTGACTTGCAAGCGGCGGGCATGTCGGCACAGACGGTGGCCATTGGAAACAAGGGCTTTGGATTCCTTAATCGTATTGGTGCCAAGGTCGTATCGCATGTGACGCAGCTTGGTGACAAGCCACATCTGGAACGCCTGATTGGTCCCGTCAAGGTGCTGCTCGATGCCTACGCCAGGGGTGAGATCAACGCCGTCTATCTCTCCTACACCCGCTTCATCAACACGATGAAGCAGGAAGTGGTGTTGCAACAGCTGCTGCCATTGTCGGCGGCAGGGATGCAGGCCGAAACCGAGGTCAGCCAGCGCACTTCAGATGCCAAGCATGGTTGGGACTATATTTACGAACCCGATCCTCAAACAGTTATCGATGAACTGTTGGTACGCTATGTCGAGGCCCTGGTTTACCAGGCGGTTGCCGAGAACATGGCCTCGGAACATGCCGCGCGCATGGTGGCGATGAAGGCGGCCACCGATAACGCGGGTAACGTGATTGGCGAATTGAAACTGGTCTATAACAAGACCCGGCAGGCAGCCATCACCAAAGAACTGTCCGAGATCGTCTCCGGGGCTGCAGCGATCGGGGCCTAGCCGGCCCAACAAGTGCAAGCCGCCAGCAAGATTTAAATTTATTGGAGCAAAGCCAAATGGCCCAAGAAACCACACCTGCGAACAAAAGCGTCCAGGGAAAAATTGTTCAGTGCATTGGTGCAGTCGTCGACGTGGAGTTTCCACGTGACCAGATGCCCAAAATCTATGATGCCCTCAAACTGGAGGGGACGGCCTTGACACTGGAAGTACAGCAGCAACTGGGTGACGGTATCGTGCGCACCATTGCGCTCGGCTCCAGCGACGGCCTGCGTCGTGGTTTGATGGTGTCCAACACCGGGCATCCGATCATGGTGCCAGTTGGCCAGGCGACCCTCGGGCGCATTATGGATGTGCTGGGCACACCGATCGATGAACGTGGCCCGGTCAATTCCACACTGCACGCTTCGATTCACCGCAAGGCCCCTTCGTATGATGAACTCAGCCCGTCGCAGGAACTGCTGGAGACCGGCATCAAGGTGATTGATCTGGTGTGCCCATTTGCCAAGGGCGGCAAGGTCGGTCTGTTCGGCGGCGCCGGCGTCGGTAAAACCGTCAACATGATGGAGCTCATCAACAACATCGCCAAGGCGCACAGCGGTCTGTCAGTGTTTGCCGGCGTCGGTGAACGCACGCGTGAAGGAAACGACTTCTATCACGAGATGGCCGACTCCGGCGTGGTGAATCTGGATGACCTGCCCAAGTCAAAAGTGTCGATGGTTTACGGTCAGATGAATGAGCCACCGGGTAACCGTCTGCGCGTGGCGCTGACCGGCTTGACCATAGCCGAGTCATTTCGCGACGAAGGCAAAGACGTGCTGTTCTTCGTTGACAATATTTACCGCTTTACCCTGGCGGGTACCGAAGTGTCCGCGCTGTTGGGACGTATGCCCTCCGCCGTCGGGTATCAACCGACGCTGGCCGAAGAAATGGGCCGGCTGCAAGAACGCATCACTTCCACCAAGGTCGGTTCCATCACATCGATTCAGGCGGTTTACGTGCCCGCCGACGACTTGACCGATCCGTCTCCCGCCACTACTTTCGCCCACTTGGATTCCACCGTGGTGCTGAGTCGTGACATTGCTTCGCTGGGTATTTATCCGGCCGTTGATCCGTTGGATTCCACCAGCCGCCAGCTGGATCCGTTGGTGGTCGGCGCCGACCATTACGAAACTGCACGCGCCGTGCAGGGCACTTTGCAGCGCTACAAAGAGTTGCGCGACATCATTGCAATTCTGGGCATGGACGAGTTGGCACCGGAAGACAAACAGGCAGTGGCTCGAGCCCGAAAGATACAGCGTTTCCTGTCCCAGCCCTTCCACGTGGCTGAAGTGTTCACCGGCTCCCCCGGCAAGTACGTCAGCCTGGCTGAGACCATTCGCGGCTTCAAGATGATTGTGGCGGGTGAGTGCGATCACTTGCCGGAGCAGGCGTTTTACATGGTTGGCACGATCGACGAAGCGTTCGAAAAAGCCAAGAAAATCTAGCATGAACACCATCCACATCAATGTGGTCAGTGCCGAAGCATCGATCTTCTCCGGCGAGGCGCGTTTTGTTGCCTTGCCGGGTGAAGCGGGTGAGCTTGGCATTTTCCCGCGTCACACGCCGCTGATCACGCGCATCAAGGCCGGTTCGGTGCGTATTGAAATGGCTGATGGTGGTGAAGAGTTTATCTTCGTCGCTGGTGGCATCCTGGAAGTGCAGCCTGATTGCATCACCGTGCTGTCTGACACCGCCATCCGCGGCAAGGATCTCGATGACGAGAAAGCCAACGCCGCCAAAGCGGCTGCAGAAGAAGCCATCAAGAATGCCAAAACCGATCTCGACCTGGCCAAGGCCACATCCGAGCTGGCGGTCATGGCGGCACAGATCGCAGCGCTGCGCAAATATCGCCAGAAAAAATAAGTTAACTCCGGGCGCGCCAAGGCAGTCGGAAGATTCAGTTCAAAACTGGTGAATCCGGCAGTTCGTTCGGGTTGATTTCCCCCGCCTTGAGCGGGAAATGCAGCGCTAGCAGGGTAGACACTTCTTCCAGTGCTGTGGTTAGGCCTTCCTCAAACCGCCCCTGCTGGAATGCATTGCCCATGCCGGCAACCATATCTCGCCAGACCCCTGGCTTGACCAGGTCATTGAGGCCTCGATCAGCCACCAGCTCAATTGAACGCTCTGCCAGCAGCAGGTAGATCAGAACACCGTTGTTATGGGCGGTGTCCCAGACCCGCAGTTTGCCAAACATGGTCAGCGCCCGTTGACGGGTGATTTGGCGTGTCGTCGCGTTACGCCAGAGGTAGCTCAGGGGCAGACCGGCCTCGACAAAAATACGAATTTCCCCTGAGTGGTATTGTTCACTCGCCGCGACGCGTTGCGCCAGCCGCTGCACCATGTCTGGCGGAATGGCTCGCTGGGTCGTCGACGCATCGAGCCAGCGATGTTTTAGTATTCGTTTGATACGACGCCACATCACCAGTCTCCCGAGGCGCCGCCGCCGCCAAAGTCGCCACCGCCGCCCGAACTGAAGCCGCCACCACTGCTACCGCCGGAGCTCGAGCCAAAGCCAGCGCCCCCAGCGCCCCAACCGCCGTGGCGCCAGCTCCATCCGCTGCCAATCGCGCTGCCCGCGACGCTGGAAACAAGGGTAAAAAAAAGTGCCCCCAAAGCAGCCAGACCTGCGATCACAAAACTCGAAGTGAGGACCATCGCCATGGCACCGATGGCACCGCCGGTGGCCACTGCGCCCAGGTTGGTGCCCAGCATCTTGCGCGCAACACCCCCCACGATGGGCACTGCAAAGAACGCGAAGATGGCCAGGTCCGTCCACTCAAAGCCGGACTTGACATCCCGCGGTGCAGCGGCAGGCACTGGCAACGACTCGCCGCTAATGCGGGCCATGATTTGAACCACTGCTGCGTCCAACCCGCCGGCGAAGTCGTCCTGTCTGAAATGCGGTGTGATGGATTGATCAATGATGCGCTTGGCGGCCAGGTCGGGGATGGCGCCTTCCAGTGATTTGGCGACTTCAATGCGTACCTTGTGGTCATTCTTTGCGACCAGCAACAGCAAACCATCACCGATATCCCGGCGGCCAATCTTCCAGCTGTTGCTGACACGGTTGGCATAACTGGTAATGTCTTCGGGTTGCGTAGTCGGCACCAGCAACAACACGATTTGCGCGCCAGCACTATGTTCAAAAGCGGTCAGTCGGCTTTCCATTTGCTGCATCTGCTGCGCGCTCAGCGTGTTGGTGGCGTCAATCACATGGCCGGTGAGCGCTGGCACGGCCAGCTGGGCATTCACTGGCGTCACTATCAGCAGCAAGCTCCAGCAAACGCAAGTCAGCAAGTCAACCCAAACTGACCGCATGTCCAACAGTCGACGCAGTGCAGACATGACTGTCGTTGAACTTGAAGACAAGAGCGCTATTTCTTGGTGAAATCAACCACTGGCGGGGTTGCAATGACGGCTTCGTTTTGCACCGCGAAGCTGGGCTTGGGCTGGTAGCTGAACACCATCGCGGTCAGGTTGCTGGGGAAACTGCGTGCCAATACGTTGTAGGCCTGCACCGACTGGATGTAGCGGTTGCGGGCCACCGCGACACGGTTCTCGGTACCTTCAAGCTGCACCCGCAGATCCCGAAAACCTTCATTTGCCTTCAGGCTGGGGTATTGTTCAGACACCACCATCAAGCGACTCAATGCCGATCCAAGTTCTCCTTGCGCCGCCTGAAATTTCTTGAACGCTTCCGGATTGTTCAGGGTCTCCGGCGTCACCTGGATCGAAGTGGCTTTGGCGCGCGCCTCAATCACCTTGGTCAGCGTTTCCTGTTCGAACGCCGCCTCGCCTTTCACGGTGGCCACAATATTGGGCACCAGGTCAGCGCGACGCTGGTACTGGTTCAGCACTTCACTCCAGGCTGACTTGGTTTGTTCGTCCAGGCGCTGAAAATCGTTATAGCCGCATCCGCTCAATCCGAACGCGATTATCAGAATCAGAAACCAGCGTGTCATAAAAACCTCCAACATGTGCAACACAACGGTAGCATAAACCAGGTTGCCAAATGTTGAGCTGCCTTCAGCAAAGCTGTCCATGTGCAAGACTAATTGCCGGAATGGCGGCAAAATCGATCTTCACACCCAACTTGGAGAACCATGTCCAAAGCAAGCAATCAGGTTGCCACGGTCGGCGGATTGGCCGATGACATCGAAACGGCCTTTTATGAGGCATTGCAGACTGCCGACATCGAGAAACTCATGGCCTGCTGGGCTGACGAAGATGACGTGGTGTGCGTGCATCCGGGCGGGCCGCGGTTGATCGGGTTGGTGGCTATCCGCTCTGCCTTCGAGGCGATGTTTTCCAATGGCAGTATCCGGGCCTGGCCGGAGGGAGTGCGCAAGATCGATTCGCTGGCCAGCAGCATGCACAACGTGCGTGAGCGCATTGAGGTCCTGACCGAGGAAGGCCCGCGCGAGGCGTATGTCATTGCCACCAACGTGTATCACAAGACTGTGCAGGGCTGGCGCATGGTGGCCCATCATGCGAGTCCGGGCTCGGAGCAGGAGACACGGGAACTGATTGCTGAACCTCATGTGTTGCATTGAAGACGGATTTGCCGCTGCAGATGCAGAAAAGTAACACCCCGTGAACTACTCGGCCCCCGCCTGGTTGCCCGGTGGCAATCTGCAAACCATCTGGCCGGCTCTGTGTGCGCGCCCGGTACCTGCCGGTGAGCCAATGTCGTACCGGCGAGAACGCTGGACTACTCCAGATGGTGACTTCATCGACGCCGACTGGCTTCAAACGCCTCCCGGCCACACCTTGCTGGTGCTTTTTCATGGGCTCGAAGGTTCGTCTGCAAGTCACTATGCGCTTGCCTTTGCCGCCTTTGCCCGACAGCGCGGTTTTGATTTTGTCGTGCCGCATTTCCGCGGTTGCAGTGGCGAGTTGAACCTGGGACCGCGCGCTTACCATTCGGGGGACTATGAAGAGATTGACTGGATTTTGGCGCGCCTGCGCCGCCAGCATCGCGGACCGATGCTGGCGGTCGGCATTTCCCTCGGTGGCAACGCGCTATTGCGCTGGGCCGAAGAAATGGGTCAGCAGGCGGGCCGCATGCTGGTCGCTATCGCCAGTGTGTCTTCGCCGATTGACCTGGCCGCCAGTGGCCGCGCCATCGGGCGCGGCTTTAACCGCCTGATTTATACCCGCAGGTTCTTGCACAGCATGAAACCCAAAGCGCTGCAAAAACTGGCACAACACCCAGGTCTGTTCAAGGCGCAAGCCTTGCGTTTGGCACGCGATCTGTACGAGTTTGATAATGTTTTTACGGCACCCCTGCATGGTTTTAAAAACACTGAGGACTATTGGTTGCGCGCGTCAGCGAAACCTCATTTGCTTCAAATCCGTATTCCAGCGCTGCTGCTGAACGCTCGCAACGACCCCTTTGTTCCCTATAACAGCTTGCCGCGCCAGCACGAGGTGGGCGATTGGGTGACCCTGTGGCAGCCTGCGCACGGTGGGCACGTCGGCTTTACCAACGGACGCCCGCCAAGCGACCTGAGCGCCATGCCGATGGCCGTGGGCGACTGGCTTGTTTCTCAAATTCACAAAGCCGCAGCGATGGATGAATGCAATGGATGATATCGTCAAGCAGGCGATGGCCAAATGGCCCGGCGTGCCCAATTGCTACGGCTGGCTGGGCCTGGATGCGCGTGGCAACTGGTATATGCGCGACGACCGCGTTCAGGCGCAGGGGCCGTTTTCTGGCGGCACCCCGCACAGCAAAGGTTCGCTGCTAAAGCATGAGAAATTGATTGAATTCATACAGCGCAACTACCAGTCCGATGGGCTGGGCCAGTGGTATTTTCAGAACGGCCCGCAGCGCGTCTATGTGGAACTGGAGGTTACGCCGCTGATCTGGCGTGTCAACGATGATTTGTCGGTGCAGGACCATGGCGGAAAAGCGGCTCGCGTTGAGTGCTGTCTGCTGGATGAGTGCGGACGCTTGTATCTGCAAGCGGATACTGGTTTCGGTCTGGTTCACAGCATGGACATGAGCCATGCGGCGAATGCCGTGGAGCAGGGTTTTTGGGTTCCTCAGGAGATACTTTGCGCCGACTTACCGCGGCGCTTCAGTTATGTCATGAGTCCGCAAGCGTTATTGAAAAACGGTTCTTGACCGACTTGCGGCTGGGCTCTGGCAGTCTTGACTTTTATTTGGCCGCAGAGGCTGCTTCTGCCGGCGCTGCGGGGGCAGCGAGGGGCTTTGGCTCCTCAAACTTGGCCCCGGCCGCGTTCGCCATATAAACCACGGCGCGGCCAATTTCCAGCGTTTCAAAATCACCGCCACCTTGCGGACTCATGGCGTTCTTGCCTTTGACGGCAGAGTTCAGCAGTGCCTCATAACCAGTTTTGATGCGGGGCGCCCAAGCCACCGCGTCACCAAACTTGGGGGCACCGACCAGTCCGGCGGTATGGCAGTTGGTGCACTGAACTTTGAAGACTTGTTCGCCGGTCTTGAGTTGTCGATTCGCGTCACGAATCGCAATAGTCCCAATCTTCTGGATGCGGGCGGCCACCGCTTGTTCGACGTTCATTGCGCCAGCGGCGGGCATATTTGCCGATGTCACGTAGTACACCATTCCGATAATGATAAAGATGGGAAGCACGAACGAGAAGAACACGGTCAGCAGCAACTGTTTGGGATTTTTGACCGGGCCGGTGTGGTCGTTGTCAAGCTCGGGGGCGTGGTTGTTGTCGCTCATGGGGTTACCAGGTGATCAGGGCATTGAAAGCAGGCCGCGATTATAGCGGTCACCTCATGGAAAATGCCGACCGGTCAGGCTTCGGCGGGCGCCTGACAGTTGTTGTGAAGCAGACGAACCATCGGCGAGAACGTGTTCCTTAGAACTCGGACGCCGGCTTTGAAGGTATCGGTGCTCGGGTCGACGCATTGAACTTTTTGCGCAAGGACGCCACATCGGCGCCGTCACGGTTAAGCGACGCCAGCAACGTAAGTTGCTCATCCGCGTGCGCTTGTTCGCCGGCACGCCAATAGGCCAGTGCCAGGTAATGATGCACCTCGGCAAAACCATGGGTCATGCGTTGTGCCTCTTCGAGCGCATCGATGGACTGACGGATATTGCCGCTTCGCAGCTCTTGCAGACCCAAGCCAATCCAGTAGTAGGGGTCTTGTTCGCGCCTGGATTGCAGTAAGCGGGCATAGTGCGCAGCCTCCGTGTTGCGGCCTTGTTCCCGCAACAGTTGATGAAGTGACGATAGCGGAACGGTGGCCTCGCGGCTCAAAACGACGGCATGACGCAACAATTGCTCGGTTTCAGCCAGCAGCCCGGCGCTCCGATAAAGCAGTGCCAGGTTGTTGTAGCTCGACGGGTATCGGGGCTCGGCCAGAATGGCCGCCTTGAAGTACGCGTAAGCCAGTGTTTGTCGAGCGTTGACGAGGTGCTCCGCGCCGATGTTGTTGTAGTAGCGTGAAAGAATGGCGTTATCCGACAGTGGCTGACCCTCACGGTTTGATCCAATCTGGGGCTCGAAATCGACAATCATGTCATCGGACTGCAGTCGACCGTCAGTCCAGTTCAACGGGCCACTCCTTCGGAACAGAACATTGACATGCTCACTGAAGAAATCGACGCTGTCGTGGCGGTCGAACCACACCGGTACGCGCACCTCCTGCATTTGCGAAACCATGTTCATTTCGCGTGCCATGGAAAAAGCCAGCACCGTGAGAGAAAGACAGTCACCGCGCTTTTGTTGCCAAGTTTCGGCGGCGACGGTTGAGTGACCTGCGGTGTACGGGAAGGGCTTCATTTCACTGCCGTAGATAAGTCTCACCAGATGATCCAGGCGCTTGGGCGTGCTCAATAGCTTCAGTGCCGGGTCCCGCAGCTTTTGTACGAGCACCGGGTCGAGCCGAAAAAGGTCTTCTTTCTGCACGCTAACCAGCGCCGCGTCGTAGGCAAAGAAATCGTCATGCCAAGGCAGCTGTGTCGGCGCTGGCGCGCTGGGCACGGCTGCGCAGCCAGCAAGGCTCGCCCAACACGCCACAATCCAAAGTACTTTGCCAAACACACAACCCCCAAAATTGAGTTCAAGCAAGTTAATGGTAGTTGTTCCCGGCAGAATCTCAAGCCTTGATTCGGGGTCGCCGGTGGCGGCGGTTGGTTGGCGCAAATTCTCCAGACTGGCAGCTATGCAACGTTTAGCTTGGGCGCCATCCGTTGACGCCGCAGGAGTGACACCCTGCATTTGCCTGATGCAACTCCAAAGAGACAATGGCGAGCGTCGGAAAAATCGGAAGCGCTGGTTCTGAAATCAGTGATTGCGTTGAGAGACAGGTGCGACGAAGATTGGCAACCTTAAGGAGACATCAATATGAACAGTCTGGCTGCGGGCAACAGCACCCGATCGCTAGCCGCCACCACATTGACCCACCTGCAAAGCTGGGCCGGCAAGACCGAAACCCTGAGCGACGTGATCACTGCCGCGCCGCTGCGTGCGCTCTCGGCCACATTGGACCGGGACGACGCGCAGCCGGTGCCGGGCACGGCTTTGCCGCCCCTGTGGCACTGGCTTTACTTCTTGCCGCAGCACCGTCAGAGCGAGATCGGCCCGGACGGACATGCCAAACGCGGCGGCTTTTTGCCACCGGTGCCGCTGCCGCGGCGCATGTGGGCTGGCGGCCGCTTGCAGTGGCTGCCCGACAACCCGCTTGTGGTGGGCGACACGGTGCAGCGCATCTCGCGCATCGAGTCCGTCACGCACAAGGCGGGGCGCACCGGCGACTTGCTGTTCGTGCTGGTCAAGCATGAAATCCACAACGCCAACGGACTGGCCTTGACCGAAGAACACGATATCGTCTACCGCGCTGCACAGGCCCCCACGCTCGGCACTGGTGTGTCCTCGCTGCCCCCCGAGGGGGCTCTCGCGGCTAGGGACGGCCCGTCGCCTCTCGCCCAGCCGGGCGATCCGGTGCCACCACCCATCGCCGCCGAAAAAGGCGCCACCTGGCAGCGTGAGGTGGTACCTGACGACGTGCTGCTGTTTCGTTATTCCGCGCTGACCTTCAACGGTCACCGCATCCACTACGACCGCCGTTATGCGACCGAGGTCGAGGGCTACCCCGGTCTCATCGTCCACGGTCCGCTGATCGCCACGCTGCTGGTCGATCTGGTACGGCGCAATTCCCCTGAGGCCTTTATCAAAAGCTTCAACTTCAAGGCTGTGCGACCGACCTTCGACCTGCACCCGTTTCGCCTCAACGGCCAGGCTTCAGAAGATGGCAAGAGCGTGCGTCTGTGGGCCGAAGACCATGAGGGCTGGCTGACCATGCAGGGCAGCATAGAAGTTGCCTGAGCAACGACCATCGATAACCACACACCAAAAACCATGATCAAGACCGCCCCCGACCAGTACCAGGACATCCGCGACGCCGTGCGCGCCCTGTGCGCCGAGTTCCCCGATGAATACCACCGCAAGATTGATGAGCAGCGCGGCTACCCCGAGGCCTTTGTCAACGCCTTGACCAAAGCGGGCTGGTTGGCAGCGCTGATTCCGTCGGAGTACGGTGGCTCGGGCCTGGGCCTGGCCGAAGCCTCGGTCATCATGGAAGAGATCAACCGCAGCGGCGGCAACTCGGGTGCCTGCCACGGCCAGATGTACAACATGGGCACGCTGTTGCGCCACGGCTCCAAGGCGCAAAAAGACTTGTACCTGCCAAGAATTGCCAGCGGCGAGTGGCGCTTGCAGTCAATGGGCGTGACCGAGCCCAGCACCGGCACCGATACCACCAAGATCAAGACCACTGCCGTCAAGACGGGTGACCGCTATGTGGTCAACGGGCAA
This sequence comes from Betaproteobacteria bacterium, assembly GCA_025354965.1. Lineage (GTDB taxonomy): Bacteria > Pseudomonadota > Gammaproteobacteria > Burkholderiales > Burkholderiaceae_C > Rhodoferax. The sequence goes on along the minus strand of JANXLW010000330.1, from coordinate 573 downwards.
AAGGTCTGGATCTCCCGCGTGCAGCATTCCGACTGGATGATTCTGCTGGCGCGCACCACGCCATTGGCAGACGTGAAGAAGAAGTCCGAGGGTATGTCCATCTTCATGGTGGACCTGCGCCAGGCCGAAAAATCCGGCATGACGGTGCGCCCGATCCCCAACATGGTCAATCACGAGACCAATGAACTGTTTTTCGAGAACCTGGAGATCCCGCAGGAAAACCTGATTGGCCAGGAAGGCCAAGGCTTCAAATACATTCTCGATGGCCTGAACGCCGAGCGCACGCTGATCGCCGCCGAATGCATTGGCGACGGCTACTGGTTCCTGGACCGTGTCACGAAATACGTGAACGAGCGCGTGGTGTTTGGTCGCCCCATCGGTCAGAACCAGGGCGTGCAGTTCCCGATTGCTGATGCCTACATGGAAGTAGAAGCGGCGAACCTGATGCGCTACAAAGCCTGTGAGCTGTTCGACGCGGGTTTGCCCTGCGGTGCCCAGGCCAACATGGCCAAGTACCTGGCCGCCAAAGCCAGTTGGGAAGCGGCCAACGCCTGCATCCAGTTCCACGGCGGC
>JANXLW010000295.1 GCA_025354965.1 Betaproteobacteria bacterium | reverse complement strand
TGTTGTGACCTGCAATGGGCGCGCCTTGCCGCTGCAATCGACTGGCACCATCGGCGAATATGCGGCCGGCGTGCGCTACAAGGCCTGGAACCCGCCATCGGCCCTGCACCCCAGCATCAGCATTCATACGCCGCTGACTTTCGACATCGTCGACACCTGGATGAAACGTTCACTGGGCGGTTGTCAGTATTACGTGGCCCATCCGGGCGGACTGAATCCCGACACTTTTCCGGTCAACTCCTATGAGGCGGAGAGCAGACGCATGTCGCGCTTCGCGCCGATGGGTCACACACCGGGATTGATGACTGTGCCACCCGCCACCATCAACGTTGCGGGCAGTCGTGAGTTTCCATTCACATTGGATCTAAGGCGTTAGGACTGACTACCAGTGGTTCTCAATTTGGTACTATAGAACCCGGCTATGTTCACGCGCACTCAGCAAAAAATCACTGGCTGGATGGCTATTGCCATCATTTTGCTGTCTGCGCTTGCACCCTCGGTTTCCCGCGCCTTCACGGTCGGGAACAGTCACATCGAAACGTGGCAACAAATCTGCAGTTCACGCGCCGACTCGCCCACCTTACCGGACAGGACCCCTGACAAAAACACAGTGATCGAGCAGTCCGATCATTGTCTCATTTGTCTGCTGAACTCCGCTGCCTGGGCACCACCTTGGCATGCCACTGAGTCCATCGCAGCGTCGTCTGACAAGGCGCGCCCTCAATGGAACACTGCACAGGCGTTGCTACCGCGCCTGGCCTGGATGTCCCCGCATTCCAGGGCACCCCCGTCCCAGTCCTGAATTCAGTCCTGCGCTTGCCCATCGGAAAAGCATACGCGCGTGAAGATTTCGCGGCGTTGCTCCCGTTCAAATTTCTGACCCTCTTCGAGCGGTCAATGTCGTAAATATTTACGCTGGGTCTGACCCAGCTCCTGAGGATCAAATGAGAAAACGAACCCAAATTCTGCTGGCTCTGATGGCTGCCTTGCCATCCGGCGCTGTCTTCGCCTGCGCCAGTTGTGGCTGCTCTTTAAGCTCTGACTGGGCCAGTCAAGGGCTTTCTTCCAGTGAGGGCTTGCGCTTTGACCTGCGCTATGACTACCTGAACCAAAATCAAGTTCGCAGCGGAACCGGCAAAGTCGCTAGCTGGCCGGTGGACGGTCATGAGCAGGAATTGTTTACAGAGAATCACTACCTTACCGCTGGCATCGACTATCGATGGAATGCCGACTGGGGAATCTATGTCCAGCTACCCTACATTGATAGATCACACGCCACCAATGGTTTTAACTTCGATGGCACAGATGCGGGTACTTCACACACTCAGAGCCTGGGGGACATCAAAGTGATCGCAAGTTACATGGGCTTGATGGAGGCACACGATGTGGGCGTTCAGTTCGGCGTCAAGTTGCCAAGCGGTAGCCATAGCGACACTTTCAATGACGGGGCAATTGCAGGGGATCCACTGGATCGCGGTCTGCAGCCGGGCTCCGGCACCACCGACCTCATTTTTGGCGCGTTCAAGTTCGGCTCTCTGTCACAAAATTGGGACTACTTTGCACAGGCGACTGCGCAGTTGCCGATCAACAGCAGCGATGGCTACAAGCCGGGCAACTCCCTGAATGTGAATCTTGGATTTAGATACCTTGGTCTGGAAAAAATCGTTCCGCAAATTCAAATCAACTCGCGGGTTTCAACCAAGGACTCTGGCGCCAGTGCGTCACCTGACGACAGCGGTGGTCAAACCATTTATCTGAGTCCGGGTGTCACCTTCCCTGTCTCTGAAAAAGTAAAGGTCTACGGGTTTGTGCAGTTGCCGATTTATCAGAACTTGAACGGCTATCAACTGGCGCCGAAATATACGGTTTCTATCGGGACCAGCTTCGAATTCTGATCTGTGGCGCTTCCGGCAGCGTCGTTGCCAGAGGTTCAAGTTGCACCCAATTTGCTTCGCCTTGGTCGGCCAACCGGAGTTCAGTATGCAGACACCTGACTTATCGACTACGATTCACGACCATGCATTCGCTACGCTTTGACAAGTTCTCACACGGCCACCTTGCGTGGCTGTTGTGGCTTGCCTTGTTATTGCCGCTGGCCCAGACGGCCGCGACGTCGCACCTGCTGTCCCACGTGCCGTCAAGAGTGTCCTGGCAGCAAGACGAGCAACACGCGATTCATGCAGACCATTGCGATCAGTGTCTGAGCGCGTTGGCGGTGACGGGTAGTGCACCCCTCATCGCGCCCATTAAGTTTTTACCGACTCTTGTGCCCACGTCTGCGCCACGCCTGTTCGAACCGCTTTCATGGTTTGCTCGCCCAGCGCTACTCTACGAAAGCCGCGCACCTCCCCTCGCTCCGTACTGACCCTTGCATCCTGCCGTTGTGAGCACGCTGCGCGTGCCAGAACGCTGTTCATTGTCATTGTCGGGAGCTAATACTCATGGAAACTCTCATGTCGGTGAGCCTGCTGCTTGCCTTGGCCGCGCCATGGAGCGTTGTGGCCCAAACCTCATCCAGCACACCTGCAGAAATTCAAAGCATCAGGCTTGAAATCGAAGCCATGCGTGCCGGCTACGAAGCACGTTTAAAGTCCCTTGAGGATCGTCTCAAAGCGGCCGAAAGTGCGGGCGGCACGCCGGGCGTTGCGGCCACCACCGCAATAGAGCCTGCCGCCCCGGTTGCGTCTACCGCCAGCGCCGCCAATGGCTTCAACCCGGCGATGTCGCTGATCCTCTCAGGCGGCTATACCGGCACCTCCATCGATGCTGCAACCTACCACATCACCGGCTTTCAATTGCCCAGCAGCTCTGAAGCGGGGCCTGGCTCGCGCGGCTTCGGCCTGGCCGAGTCGGAACTGGGTCTTGCAGCCAATATCGACCCCTGGCTGCGCGGTGCGGCCAACATCTCGCTGCACCCCGACAACACGCTGTCGATTGAAGAAGCCTTTGTGCAAACCACATCGCTGGGTAACGGAATTTCCGTCAAGGCAGGCCGCTTCTTTTCAGGAGTCGGTTATCTGAATTCGCAACATGCCCACACCTGGGACTTTGTTGATAACCCGCTGGCCTACCAAGTCTTTCTGGGTACCCAATACGGTGACGATGGTATGCAGGTCAACTGGCTGGCGCCCACTGATCAGTTCCTTGAGCTGGGGTTTGAAACGGGGCGTGGGCGCAGCTTCCCCGGCAGCGACACCGGTCGCAACGGGGCCGGCATGACCGCGCTGACGACGCATACGGGTGGCGACGTGGGTGCCAGTCACAACTGGCGCGCCGGTCTGTCCCTGTTGGATGCCAAAGCGACCGATCAGGGACTCACGACCCTGGATGCCACGGGCCGCAGGGTCGGCAACTCGTTTACCGGGAGCACACGGGTCTGGCTGCTCGATGGTGTCTGGAAATGGGCTCCCAACGGTAACGCGATACGAACCAGCTTCAAGTTGCAGGGCGAATATCTGCGCAGCACACGCAGCGGCGAGCTGAGCTACGACCTGAGCGGCGCCAATGTGACCGATGCCTATCGGGCCATTCAATCGGGCTGGTATGTGCAAGGCGTGTATCAGTTCCTGCCGAGCTGGCGTGTTGGCTTGCGCACTGAGCGACTCGACGCCGGAGCGTCGGACTACGGCCTCAATGCGGCCCCACTCGCGGGCAACGGCTACCAGCCGCGCAAGGACAGTGTGATGCTTGACTTCAACCCCAGCGAGTTCTCCCGAGTGCGCCTGCAATTGGCGCAGGACCGCTCGCGCGAAGGTCTGACCGACAACCAGGTCTTTGTGCAATACCAAATGAGCCTGGGTGCGCACGGCGCACACAGTTATTAAGTTCTTCCAGAATCAAGGAGCATTTCATGCTGAATCGAAACACTGTTTTTGCCCTGCTCGCCACACCGTTGATGTTGCTGGCGACGCCTTCTCAAGCGGCACTGCACGTCTTTGCCTGCGAACCGGAATGGGGCGCACTGGCGCAGGAGCTGGGCGGCAATCTGGTCGAGGTGTCGGTCGCCACCAGCGCACTGCAAGACCCGCACCAGATTCAAGCCAAACCCAGTTTGATTGCGCGTGCGCGCAACGCCGACCTGGTGGTTTGCACCGGTGCCGAGCTGGAGATCGGCTGGCTACCGGTTCTGCTACAGCAGTCCGGCAATGCCAAGGTCCAGAATGGGCAGCCCGGCAACTTTGCCGCTGCCGACTACGTGCATAAACTCGACGTTCCCAGCCAGCTTGATCGCGCCCAAGGCGATGTGCACGCGGCCGGCAACCCGCATATCCAGACCGACCCGCGCAATATTGCACAGGTGGCGACGGCCCTCGGCGCGCGGCTGCAGCAGGTCGATACCGCGCACGCCAGCGAATATGTGCAGCGCCGGAACAACTTCTCGCAGCGTTGGCAGCAGGCGATCGAGCGCTGGACCACACAGGCAGCACCACTCAGGGGCGCCGCAGTAGTCTCGCAACACAAGGCCTTTGTCTACTTGTACGACTGGCTGGGGCTGAAAGAGGTTGCGGTTCTTGAACCCAAGCCGGGCGTGGAACCGACCGCTTCCCATTTGCAAGAGGTGATCATGTCACTGAAGAACAGCCCGGCACGCATGACGCTCTATTCGGCTTACCAGGATCCAAAACCTTCAGAGTGGTTGAGCAAGAACGCTGGAGTTCCAGCGGTCAAGATCGCGTTTACCGTGGGCGGCACGGACGGTGCGAAAGATTTGTTTGGCCTGTTCGATGACACCGTAGCCCGGCTGTTGGCGGCGGGGGTCAAGCGATGAACTGGAGCGCACTGGACTGGGGCATTCTGGGCCCCGCTTTCATGGCCGGTCTGCTGGTTCTGGCCACCCACGTACCCCTGGGTACGCAGGTGCTGGACCGCGGCATCGTCTTCATTGATCTGGCCATTGCGCAGATCGCCGGCCTCGGTGTCATCACCGCTGACGCGCTGGGTCTGCCCGAAGGCGGTGTGGGGGTGCAGGCGGCCGCCGTGCTGGCGGCCTTGCTGGGTGCGTTACTGTTGACCTGGACTGAACGCAAAGCACCGCAGCAACAGGAGGCGCTGATTGGCGTGATGTTCATCCTCGCGGCCTGCGCCGGCATCCTGCTGCTGGCGGGCAACCCGCACGGGGGCGAGCATTTGAAGGAATTGCTGGTGGGACAAATTCTGTGGGTCAACGCCACCCAATTGATGTGGCTGGGTGGTGTGTCTGCAGTGATCCTGGTCGCCTTATGGCGCGGTTGGGTGCAAAGACTGGGTCGCTTCGGCTTCTACGCGGTGTTTGCCCTGGCCGTCACGGCCTCGGTACAACTGGTGGGCGTGTACCTGGTGTTCTCCAGCCTGATCATTCCGGCGCTGGCCACGCGCTCACAAACCGGAGCTCACCGATACGGCAAAGCGTATGCGATTGGGGTCATTGGTTATGGCGTGGGTCTGGCCTTGTCGGCCTTGCTGGATCTTCCGTCGGGTGCCGTCATCGTCTGGACACTGGCGGCAAGCGCTTTGGTAGGTGCGAACTTCCCCGGTTCAAACCTTACGCGCGTGTGACTGCATCGAATTTCAGCAGCGTACAGCATCCGAGCTGTTAGCAAGCGCGGCCGAAATATGCGGTTTCGATCGGGACCAGCTTCGCGTTCTGATCTACGGCGCTACCAGCAATGGTGTGACCAGAAGTTCAAGTTGCTCCAACGTGACTTCAGGGTCACCAACATGACCGTTCTTTCTCAAGTTGCCATCTCTGTCCACCACAAAAGTCGACGGCATCCGCCAGATTCTTCCCAACCCCTTGAAGTTAGCCTCTGACTTGAGTGCAACGGGAAAGGTGAATTTCTGCGCGAATTTTCTGACTTCACCGAGGTCTCTCGCCTCATCCATGCTGACGGCTAAAATCTCCAATCCTTGCGCTTTATGTTTGTCATAGTAGGCTTGGATGGTCGGCATTTCGTCCTTGCAGGGAGCGCACCAGGTTGCCCAAAAGTTAATAATTGTTACTTTGCCGTGATTGGCCGACAACTTGAATATCTTGGAACTGTCCAGCAACTTCGCCTCGACCTCAGGGACCGGCAATCCAACTGCCAGGTCAGCCGACATGACCGGTAGCCAGAGGCAAAGTAGCAGCGTCAATAGCAAGCGTTTCATGGTGGCGATTTTCGCACCGATATGCCTTCCTGCTAATCGAAGGGACAATACAATGACAAGCTTAAAGCGCCAGCCCCAATGGCACCGGCAGCACACTGGCATACTCCGAAGTAGTGAAAGACGCATCCGATTCCCCACTTGCCACAGCTGCTGTGGCGCAACCCTCAGTGCAGGCCATTGCCCTGGTCAGTTCTGCAGCGCCCGGCCATTTCGATGAACTGCGGGGTGCCAGCGCAGCACTAAATACTCAAACCGGCGCCACTGCTTCGAATTTGATAGCGGATGACGAATACGCAACGCCCGCCTGGAGCCAGTTCTTTGACAGCTTCGAAGGAAAATCCGCGCTTGATTTAAATCAGTGTGCCGCCAGTCTGGAGCGTCAAATACGCGACAACGGCGTCACTTACAACGTCTATGCCGACGAAAATGGGCCGCAGCGACCCTGGTCACTGGACCTGTTCCCACTGATTATTGAACCCGATAGCTGGCAGCAAATCGAGACCGGCGTGCTTCAGCGCATGCGGCTGCTGGAACTGGTCATGGACGATGTCTATGGACCACAAAAATTGATGGCACAGGGTTTGCTGCCGCCGGCGTTAGTGCAAGGGCACCCCGGCTACCTGCGCTCAATGAATGGTGTCAAGCCGGTCGGCGGTACGCACCTTCACATCGGCGCCTTCGACCTGGCACGCGGACCGGATGGCAACTGGTGGGTCCTAAGCCAGCGTTGTCAGGCGCCCTCCGGTTTGGGTTACCTGCTGGAAAACAGGCTGGCAATTTCCAGCCAGTTCCCGCAAGCGTTTCAGAAACTGCAAGTGCAGCGTCTGGCCGGCACTTACCGTGCGCTGGTGCAAAACATGCAGAGGATGAGCCCCGCCGGAACTGGCTCGCACCTGGCGCTGCTCACGCCCGGTCCCTACAACGAGACTTACTTTGAGCACGCCTATCTGGCCCGCTATCTGGGTTTGACCCTGGTTGAGGGCAGCGACCTGATCGTGCGTGATGAACACCTGTTCCTGAAGACGCTCAGAGGGCTGGTGCCAGTGCATGGCCTGCTCAAGCGGGTCGATGACGAGTACCTTGATCCGCTCGAATTGCGACCCGATTCGACACTTGGCGTGCCGGGCCTGTTGCAGGCAATTCGAGCCGGCAACGTGCTGGTGGCGAACACACCGGGTTCGGCATTTTTGGAGTCTCCTGCGCTGCTGGGCTTTCTGCCCGCCTTGTCGCGCCACCTATTGGGCGAACAGCTGAATTTGCCGGCGTTGCCGACGTGGTGGTGTGGCGAGCGCTCAGCGATGCAGGAAGCCTTGCCACGTTTGCGCGATTGCATCATCAGGCCAACATATCCCGGCTCTTCCATGCACAGCAGTTTTGCTCCGGTCTTGGGGCACACGCTGCCAGCACCAGAAATCGACGAGTGGGCCCATCGCATCGTGCGAGACAGCGAAGAATTCACAATCCAGGCTTACCTGCCTTTGTCACAGATGCCGACCTGGCAGACGACGATGTCAAGCGCCGCGCCACGCCAGCATGAAGGTGCGCCTGGACAGGTGCGCGCGCGTTCGGTCACGCTGCGGGTATTTGCCCTATCGGATGGTTATCAAAGCTGGCGTGTACTGCCCGGCGGGCTGGCGCGGGTCGCCGGTGCCGGGAGCGAAATTGCCTCCATGCAGCAGGGCGGCAGCAGCGCCGACGTCTGGGCGCTAACGCGCAGCGAAGTTGATAAAACAACTTTACTGCAACCGCATCTGACACCCGCTTCGCTGGCGCAGCGCAAACGATTGGTCACCAGCCGTGCCGCCGAAAACCTTTTTTGGCTCGGTCGTTACACCGAGCGCACAGAGAATGCCATCCGTCTGGCCCGCCTGACACTGGAATGCCTTGGTGGCGAAGAACAATCGGCGCCGACGCTGTTGGGCTGGCTCAGCAAAATGGCAATTGCCAATACGCTGGTGCTGCCGGGCGTTCCCACATTGATGCAGGCACGCCGCGTCTTTGAGCGCTCGCTCATCTCCAGCCTGGGCGGCACTGACGGCGCAACCAGCGTCGGCTACTATCTGCGGGCACTCAAAATGGCCGGTTCCACAGTTCGGGAGCGGCTGTCGCAAGAACATTGGCGTGTCATTGTGCAGGCTGAAGGCGAGTTGTTTGCGAGTTGTGCAGAGCACGCTCGCAGCGGCGACTATTCCTCGCTAAAAGCGCTGCAGGTGCTTAAAAACACCAGTGACCACATGGCGGCGATCACCGGTGCCCAGACCGACCGTATGACCCGTGACGACGGCTGGCGTTTGTTGAGCATTGGCCGTCACATTGAGCGATTGGGTTTTTTGGCGGGCGCCCTGCTGCGTGGTTTTGAAACCGGCTCGGTGCATACCCATGGCGGCTTTGAAGCCATGGTGGAACTGTTTGACAGCACCATTACTTTTCATGCGCAGTACCAGCAAAGTCGGGACCTTGCGGCGCTCGTCGAGCTGTTGGTGCTCGACCGCGACAATCCGCGCTCACTCGCCTGGATTAGCCACACGATGCGCGGCCGGCTGGCCAAATTGGCCGGTAGTGAGCCCGAAGAGCTGAGCGCCTTGTCCCTGCGGGTGCCCGACCCGTCGAACTGGAATTTGGCCCACTTGTGCGAGACCCAGCTTAACCACAGCGGCGAGGTCACCGGACACTTTCCTGAAACCGGCGCTGCAACTGAATCAGGCTACTACTTTGCCATGAACGAACTTTTGCTGCAATGTGTGAGCGCCGCATTCAATGTTTCAGAAGAAATCAGCACGACCTATTTCACTCACTCGGCTGAAACCAAACAGAGCATGGGCACATCGTGAAAATTCAGGTGACCCACGAAACCAGGTATGACTATCTGCCTGCCGTTGAAACTGCGCAGCACATGGCCTATCTACAGCCCATGAACGGCCACCATCAGCAACTCCTGAATCATTCCCTGCTGATCAGTCCGACGCCGTCCCAAAGTAGATTGACAGCCGATGTTTTTGGCAACGTGCGTTGCTTTTTTTCACTGCAATCACCGCACACGGTACTTGAAGTGGTGGCACACAGCGTGGTTGCGACCGTCGCTCGACCGTTGCCTCACAGCAGCATCGGCTGGGAGCAAACCCGAGAGCTTCTGCGCTATCAATCGGGCGGGCGCTTCGATGCGGCGGCCGAGTTTTCATTCACCTCTCCGTGCTGCCCCCGACACCCCGAATTCACCGCTTATGCGCGACCCAGTTTTGCACCGGGTTTCGGTGTGTTGGCTGCAGCAAAAGACCTGATGCGGCGCATTCACACCGACTTTACCTACGAAAGCCAGAGCACCCAGGTCAACACGCCGGCATTGGATGCGTTGGTGCAACGCAAGGGCGTGTGTCAGGATTTCGCTCACATCATGATCGCGTGCTTGCGTGCCATGGGGCTTGCGGCACGTTATGTCAGCGGCTATCTGCTGACGCAGCCGGCCCCGGGAACCATCAAGCTCAGGGGCAGTGACGCCTCCCATGCCTGGGTCGCGGTCTATGTGCCCGATCTGCCGCGCGACGAGCGTTGGTGCGATCTTGACCCTACCAATGACCGGGCCGGTTGGTACTCGCCGGGTGAAGACTATGTGACACTCGCCATCGGACGCGACTTTGGCGATGTATCACCGATCCGCGGAGTTATACATGGCGGCGCCAGTCACACGCTGTCGGTCGGTGTCACAGTCGAGCCCATCACCAGCGATACCCAGTTCGAGCAGCCCGGTAGTCGACCAAAATTGCAGGAACAAACTCAGTTCCCGCGCCGAGACCAATCACAAAGCCAGACCCAGTCGCAATCCCAGGACGCTAACAGTTAAATAGCCAACTGATATCGTGTGATAAGCGCCGATCTGCGATTCAATACAGAAACCCAAAAGGAAACAGCATGAGCATTTATGCAAAACTAACTGAACTCAAAATCACGCTGCCACCGGTCGCCAGTCCGGCAGCCGCCTACCTGCCATTCGTGCAAACAGGCAATCTTGTTTTTTTAAGCGGTCATATCGCCAAAAAAGACGGTAAAGCCTGGGTTGGTCAACTCGGTAAAAACATGAGCACGAGCGAAGGTCAAGCGGCGGCACGGGCCATCGCCATCGACCTGATGGGAACTTTGCACGCAGCAGTGGGTGACCTGAACCGGGTCAAACGCATCGTCAAACTGATGTCCCTTGTCAACTCTACTGGCGACTTCACTGAGCAGCATCTGGTGACCAACGGCGCGAGTGAATTGATCGGTGAGGTGTTTGGAGCAAAAGGCGCACATGCGCGCAGCGCCTTTGGCGTGGCGCAAATTCCGATGGGCGCCTGCGTTGAAATTGAGATGATCGCCGAACTGGACTGAGTAAGCCGCGCGCAAACTGCAATCAAGACGATAGCCTGCGTTTACAGGCGCTCGATGGCCTGCATCTGGACCGCCGCCAACTGACTTGAGGTTACGCGGTGCGGAGCAATCTCGGCCAGCGGCACCAGGACAAAGGCGCGCTGCGTCAGGCGTGGATGAGGTACCACCAGCGCCTGGCTGTCGATACGGGCATCGCCATAGGTCAACAGATCCAGATCCAGCGTTCGTGGGGCGTTGCGGGCGGGCCGCACGCGACCAGCCAATTGCTCAATCTGCTGCATGGCGAACAACAATTCGGGTGCACTCAGGATGGTTTGTATTTCGACCACCGCGTTGACGTAGTCTGGGCCACTGGCAGATAACGGCGCAGTTCGGTACAGGGATGAACGTTTGAGCAATGAAACGCCTTTGATGGCAGCGATGTCATCCATCGCCGTCAGCAATGCGGTCGCCGGATCGCCAAGATTGGCACCCAGCGCAAGGTATGCGGTGACACTGGCGCGCAGCACTTGGCTTAGACGTCAGTGTTGGGCGTTTGCGCCCCACCCTCTTTGGCGCCACTGCTGCGTCTGCGCCGGCGTCGCTTTTTCGGCGCGTCAGCGACCTCCGAAGTGACGCTCGGGCCAGCCCTGTCGAGCAAGATTGGATCGACGCCGCGCTCAGTGTCCGGCGCCAGGTTCGGTTCGCGCACCACAGTGCGTACCGCTGTTGATTTTTGCACCCGAGGCGCACGCGGTCGCTGCTGTTGTTCTTCGCGCACCTGGTCCACCATGTCTTCGCGCAAATTGTCGTCCGCCAGGCTGAACTCCTGCCACCAGTCAGCCAGTACCACATCAATCTCACCGGCATCGGCACGCAAGCGCATGAAATCAAATGCGGCACGAAATCGTGGCTGGTCCACCAGGCCAAACGGTGCGCTACCAACACGTTTTTCAAAACGCGGCTGCAACATCCAGATTTCGCGCATGTCACCGGCCAGTTTGCCGCGACCCGAGACATCGCCGATGCGGGCATTGAAAACGTCGTCAATCGCCTCCTGCAACGCCGGATGGGAGTGCTGACGCTCCAGTACTCGCTGTGCCCAGCCGTCGCGTACATCGGCCCACAAGGCGCAGGCGAGCAGAAAACTGGGAGCCACCGGCTTGCCTTCGCCAACGCGGCGATCCGTGTCCAACAGGGCCGCTTTGACAAACACCTGATCGGCTCGCTCCACCACTACATCAAGCAGCGGATAAATGCCGCGCGCCATTCCCAATACCCTGAGTTGTTCAATGGAGGCCAGGGCATGACCGGTTTGCAGCAGCTTGAGCATTTCGTCGAACAGACGACTCTGCGGCACCTCGGCCAGCAGCTCTTGCGACTTGATCAGCGGCGCGGCAGTTTTGGCCTCCAACGCAAAGCCCAGGCCGCGCAGCTTGGCGGCAAAACGCACGGCGCGAATGATGCGCACCGGGTCTTCACGGTAGCGCGTTGTGGGGTCGCCAATCATGCGGATGACGCGTTTCTTGGCGTCCCTGATACCGTTGTGATAATCAACCACTATTTCTGTTTCAGGGTCGTAATACATGGCGTTGATGGTGAAATCTCGCCTTACCGCGTCTTCTTCCTGCGGACCCCAGACGTTGTCGCGCAGCACCCGTCCCGACACATCCACCGCGTGCCTCATGCCGGCCAGCTCATTCCTGCTGGTGCGTTCGTTGCCGGTCACCGCCTCGGCGGCAGCGTTGTCCATGTACGCCCGGAAAGTGGATACCTCAATCACTTCATTCTCGCGCCCTCGCCCATAGACGACGTGCACAATGCGAAAGCGTCGCCCGATGATGAAGGCGCGACGAAACAGGCCTTTGACCTGCTCGGGTGTTGCATTGGTTGCCACGTCAAAGTCTTTGGGACGCAGACCAACCATCAGGTCGCGCACCGCGCCGCCCACGATATAGGCTTCGAAACCGGCACCTTTGAGAGTGCGCACCACATTGAGGGCCCGCTCATCCACCAAAGCCGGATCAATGCCATGCGCGGCAACACCGACTTCCTCGCGTTTGCCGAATTGAAGCTTGCTGCCCTTTGCCGTCGAAGGCGATTTGCCCAACAGCTTCTCGATAAATTTTTTAATCATTTCAACACTTCAGAAGAGCTCAAGTATGCGCCATCTGCGTTCGATGGCAATGGCACGCAGACGGTCATCTGGGTTGGTGGCCACCGGGTGCGTCACCCTTTCCATCAGACTCAAATCATTGATCGAATCGGTATAAAAGGTGGTCTGGACATCGGCCCAGCTAAAGCCACGATTGGCCAGCCACTGTGCAACCCGGGTGACCTTACCTTCGCGGGCTGAAGGCACACCCCTGATTTCACCGGTAATCCAGCCCGTACCACCGGTTGAGGTATCCCGCTCGAGTTCAACGGCAATCAACTCCGCAACACCAAAAGCCTGAGCAA
>JANXLW010000243.1 GCA_025354965.1 Betaproteobacteria bacterium | reverse complement strand
CAAACCGGCACTGCGCTTGACGATGCGGGCCAGTTCTTCGGGCGTGTAAAACTCCAGCCGCGCCACGATGCCAAAGCGGTCGCGCAGCGGGTTGGTCAGCATGCCGGCCCGCGTGGTGGCACCCACCAGCGTGAAGGGCTGCAGGTCGAGCTTGATGGAGCGGGCGGCCGGGCCTTCGCCGATCATGATGTCGATCTTGTAGTCTTCCAGCGCGGGGTACAGAATTTCTTCGACGACCGGGCTTAAGCGGTGGATTTCGTCAATGAACAGCACGTCGTTCTTTTCCAGATTGGTCAGCAGTGCGGCCAGGTCCTTGGGCTTCTCCAGCACCGGTCCGCTGGTCTGGCGCAGGTTGACGCCCAGCTCGGCGGCGACGATGTGGGAGAGCGTGGTTTTGCCCAGGCCGGGCGGGCCGAAAAGAAGCACATGGTCCATCGCCTCGCCGCGTTTCTTGGCGGCGCCGATAAAAATCTCCAGCTGATCGCGTATTTTGGTCTGGCCGACGTATTCGTCGAGCATCTTGGGACGCAAGGCGCGCTCCACCGCCTCCTCGTTGGGCGAGGCAGGTGCACCTGACAGTATGCGTTTGGCGGGTGCCGGGATGAAATCGTCGGTTTGAATGCTCACGGCGGTTGGGGTTGAAGCAGGCTTGACTATAGCTTGCGCCGGCAATCACTGGCTCAAGTGAACCACCGGAATTGCCGATAACAACGCACACACCGGTCTTTCCGCCGACGGCATGCTCGACACTATTTGCCTATTTGGTTCGCCTGACATGACTACGACTCAACTGCGCCCCGGCGCGCACCGGACCCTCCCCAGAGATTTTCCAATGCGGCTTGCGAAGCATTGCTGGCTTGTTGGGCGCCTGTTTGGCAGTTACTGCTGCCTGGCCCTGCTGACGTGCCTGACAAACCCGGCTCTTGCCAATGAGCACCCCGAAGCCGCCCCTGTTGCGCATGGCGTAGCGCCAAAGCCACCCGCTTCGGCGGCGTCTGCGGTAAAGGCGATAGCAGATCAAGTCCGCGAGGCGGTCAAAGGCGGTATCCAGCCCAACAAGGACGTCACTGTAGGCAGCGGCAAGGAAAAGAAATTCATCACACTGCCAGCTAAAGCGTCTGTCGCACCGACTGAGGCGCCAGCAACGACTGCAGGCGGTGATCACAGCGCCGCGCCAGTCGCCGCAAAGTTGAAAAAGAGCAGCACAACTGTCGTCAATCCATTGACCAGCCGACAGTACATTCGGTCCAAAGCCGACGCGCTGGCGGGTCACGAAACTGGCCATGACGTCACCGGCGCTGCCGTTGCCCCCCAGCATGGCGGCGATGTGCACTGGAGTTACGAAGGCGAGAACGGGCCGCAGGCCTGGGGCACGCTCAAGCCCGACTTCAATGCCTGCGCCGTCGGAAAGCGCCAGTCGCCCATTAACATTGAAGAGTCGAACACGCTGCAGGGTCCGGCCGAGCCGCTGCAATTCAACTACCAACCCAGCAGTGGCACCGTCGTG
Source organism: Betaproteobacteria bacterium (assembly GCA_025354965.1). Lineage (GTDB taxonomy): Bacteria > Pseudomonadota > Gammaproteobacteria > Burkholderiales > Burkholderiaceae_C > Rhodoferax. Next base: position 5,197 of record JANXLW010000243.1, on the reverse strand, counting down.
AACAATGGCCACACCATTCAGGTTGATCTGTTCGGCGACAACTCGGTCACAGTGCGCGGCTCAAATTACAAGCTAATACAGTTTCACTTTCATACCCCCTCGGAGGAACGCGTCAACTATCGAAGCTATGCCATGGTCGCGCACCTGGTTCACAAAAATCCGGCGGGCGAGCTGGCAGTGGTATCTGTATTGCTGGATCCCGGCGTTGCCAACTCCCTGATCAACAAGGTGTGGACTTACATGCCACTGGATAACGGTGACCGTGTGCGTATGCCGGCTGCTGTGATCGACATGAACGAGTTGCTGCCCAAAGACCAGCGCTACTATCAATTCATGGGCTCTCTTACTACTCCCCCTTGCACCGAGGGCGTGTTATGGATGGTGCTCAAACAACCGACCACCATGAGTCGCGACCAGATCAAACTTTTCTCGCAACTATTTCCTCTCAACGCGCGCCCGGTGCAGCCCCTGAACGGACGGGTGGTGCGGGACGCTCAGTGAAATAAAGAACCGCTTTTGAAACAATTGCGACATCACTGAACAGCGCTCGCGTTGAAGTGAGGGTTCTCAATGATGCCGGGTTGCGCGCTGGGAAGCAGTCCGAGCTCGAAGCCACCCACCGAAAACCCGACGTAGAACGGTTCATCAAAGTACGGGGCAAGACCCAGCACCTTCGAATACCAGTCTTTGGCGGCACCGAGGTCGGGCGCTGGATAGATGGCGGTGCGCAATCCGAGGATCATAAATTCGCCTTCTTCAATCTTTATTTCCCCAGTGCCAGCCAGGTGGCTCTCCCTTGGCGTAGCAAACACCAACCAGAACCGCGCTGATTGCCGCTGTGTAAAGGATAAACAGGGGCTGTTCCTGTGTCGGCGGGAAAACAATCGAGCCGATCACCATCAGTACCCCATAGATGCCAAATACTGCCCAACCTTGCCAGACGGTAGGCAAACCCCAACCCCAGCCATATTTTTTGGCCGGGAACCAGAACGGCCTTGATTCATTCATATTCAACCTCCGACACTGAATTGTGCAGCCTACCTTGCCAACGCCTTGAGCGCCAGCTTGATGCCCTCGCTGACACCCACGTCATTCGGTAACGCCTTGAGCGCCAGCGCCGCTTCCTTGTCGCTGTAACCCAGCGCCAGCAAAGCCTGCAGGATGTCGGCCTGGGTGGCGTTGGCGACGTTGGCGGACACGCCAATATCGGCCCCGAGCTTGCCTTTAAGCTCCAGCAACAAGCGTTCTGCCGTTTTCTTGCCAATGCCTGGCACCTTGATCAAGCGCCCGGCCTCCTGCAAAGTTACCGCCTGCGCCAGTTCACCCACGCTCATACCGGAAAGCACCGACAAGGCGGTGCGGGGACCAACACCTGAAATTTTGATGAGCTGACGAAAGGCTTCGCGTTCCGGGGCGCTGGCAAACCCATACAAAATCTGCGCGTCTTCGCGCACCACAAAGTGCGTCAACAAACTCACCTTGGCACCGAGTTCCGGCAGGTTGTAAAAAGTGCTCATGGGGACATGCACCTCGTAGCCGACACCGTTGCAATCCACCAGCACCTGGGGTGGATTTTTGTCACTCAGCGTGCCTGTCAGTCTGCCGATCATTTTTTGCCTATCATGGGTAACTTACTTCAGGAATTATCAACTTGATCCTCAGACACCTGTTTTCGCCGCCCAACAACACCCGCCTGTCGCATCTGTGCGGCCCCATGGACGAGCACCTGCGCACCATCGAAGCGACCTTGCAAGTGAAGATTGCGCATCGCCACGAACAGTTCAAAGTCGACGGCACCAAAGCCAACGCCAAGCGCGGCATGGAGATGTTGCAAGCCTTGTACGAGATGGCAGCACGCCCGATTGAGCCGGCCACCGTGCAGCTGATGCTGGCCGGTGATACCGACATGGATAACGCTCAAGCCGGGGCGCTGAAAACCAGGCGTAGCGACCTGAAAGCCCGCACCGTAAACCAGGCCAACTACCTGGACAACATTGCCAGCCACGACATCACCATGGGCATTGGTCCCGCCGGTACCGGCAAAACCTATCTCGCCGTGGCGATGGCGATAGACGCCTTGCAGCGCAGTGCCGTGCAACGCATCATGCTGACGCGCCCGGCAGTTGAGGCAGGTGAACGTTTGGGTTATCTGCCCGGCGACCTGGCGCAGAAAATCGACCCTTATTTGCGCCCGCTGTATGACGCGTTGTATGACTTGATGGGTTTCGAGCAGGTACAAAAAGCGCTGGAGCGTCAAACCATTGAGATCGCCCCGCTGGCGTTCATGCGCGGACGCACCCTCAACAACGCTTTTGTGATTCTGGACGAGGCGCAAAACACCACGCCAGAGCAGATGAAAATGTTCCTGACCCGCATCGGTTTTGGCTCCAAAGCGGTAGTGACAGGCGACGTGAGCCAGATCGACTTGCCAAAGACCCAGCTTAGCGGTCTGATTGACGCCGAGCGTGTGCTCAAACGCGTCGATGGCATTGCCATCTGCCGCTTTACCAGCGCCGACGTGGTGCGCCATCCGCTGGTGGCACGCATCGTGGACGCCTACGACGCGCCACGTAGAAGAACTGCATCGCCGCCATAAACCATGTTGAACCAACTGACTCTCTCCCTGCAATTTGGCAAGCTTGACGATGCCGCCCGGCACCGCACCGCCCTGCCGCGTCACAAGGTAGCGCGCTGGCTGCGCCAGGCACTGCAAAGCGACGCCGAGATCACCGTGCGCATCGTCGATACAGAAGAGGGACAGATGCTGAACCGCGATTACCGGCACAAGGACTACGCCACCAATGTGCTGACCTTCGATTACGCGCAGGAGCCGGTGGTCACCGCCGACCTCGTGCTGTGCGCGCCGGTGGTAGCCAAGGAGGCCGGGGAACAGGGTAAAACACTCGAAGCCCACTACGCCCACCTGATCGTGCATGGCGCGCTGCATGCGCAGGGCTGGAATCATGAGCTGGTCGAAGACGCCCAGGCGATGGAGTTGCGCGAGACTGAAATCATGGCGCGACTAGGGTTCAAAAATCCCTATTAAAACTTGCCAATCAAGAGTCGTGTTCCAAGGTCGGCAACGCTGCGTTTCCGGCGATCACCCTTTCCCCTCGCATTTAATTCCGCACACGAGCAACAGCGCCCCAGGGCTGGTGGATTGGGTGTCTGATCGGCGGCCCTGCCCAATCTGAGCGCGAGCGTGGGCCAGAGCACGGATACCCGGTCCGCCAGCCCGCCACTGGCAGTAGCGCGCCATTCAAGGCCAGTCGAGGCGGTTACCATTCCCCCATGTTCAGTTATCGCCACGCCTTCCATGCCGGCAATCACGCAGATGTGCTCAAGCACACGGTGCTGATCGCCACATTGCGACATTTGCGACAAAAAGAGACGGCCCTCACGGTTTTCGACACCCATGCCGGTGCTGGTTTGTACCGGCTTGACGGCGACTATGCCGAGACCAGTGGCGAAGCAGCCGATGGTTTTTTGCGTCTGATAGCTGCGCTAAATAAGCCAGCAGTCGCCGTCGGAAAACCTTCAACCGCAGCAAAATCAATGGCGAATGGTCTGGCGCCGGTGATCCAGGATTACCTCGATCTGGTCGCCAGCTTCAATAGCAAGGGCAGCCATAAGGTTTACCCCGGCTCTCCCTTCATCATCCAGCGCCTGCTGGGCGAACGTGACAAGCTCAAGCTGTTTGAGATCCACCCGACCGACGCCAAAACGCTGTCCTCCAACATTGCGCAACTGGAGGCGGGGCGCCAGGTCGCGGTGCTGCGCGAGGATGGCTTTGAAGGTCTGAAGAAGTTTTTGCCACCACCGGCGCGGCGGGCACTGGTGCTGAGCGACCCCAGTTACGAGATCAAAACCGATTACGCCCGCGTGGTGGCGATGGTCGCTGATTCACTGGTGCGGTTTGCCACCGGCACCTACGCTGTCTGGTACCCCATCATTCCGCGACCTGAGGCGCACGACGTTCCGCGCAAACTGAAAACGCTGGCTGTGAAAGCCGGCAAGCCCTGGCTGCATGCCAGCTTGACCGTGAAATCAAGCAAGCTGACTTCGGATGGAGCAGGCGAGGTGATCCGACCCGGCCTGCCTGCCAGCGGTATGTTCCTCATCAATCCACCCCATACCTTGAAGGCGGCGCTTCAACTGGCACTACCGCAATTGGCAACGGTTCTCGGACAGGACCAGCACGCCACATCCGCCATCGAGTCTGGCGGCTGATGCAGCCGAGCCGCAACACAGATCAGATAAAAGAAAAGGACCCACTCCACCATGTCAGTTCAGGACCTCTACCAAAGAAAACGCGGTACCGCTGAAGATGCCATCGATCAGATTAAAAACGGTGACTTCATCATTGTCCCGACCGGCGTTGGCGAACCGCCGACATTGCTGACCGAACTGTCGGAGCAGCGCCGACGTTTTCGTGATGTCAAGGTGGCGCAGATACTGGCGGTGCGCAAATATGGCTACATCGATCCGGAAACCGTTGAGCATGTGCGCCACGTTGCGTTCTTCTTCGGTGCTGCAACCCGTGTCGGCGGCCAGAGCGGCTGGATTGATTTCATTCCCAGCTATTTTTCGGAAATGCCCAGCATGATTGAGCGCGGGCAGATTCCGGCCGATGTCGTCTTTTCGATGGCGTCGTCGATGGACCGCTACGGCTATTTTTCGCTCAGCCTGGGCGCCGATTACACGATGGCGGCGGTTGCCAAGGCGCGCGCAGTGGTGCTCGAAGTCAACCCGAACGTGCCTTTTGCCAATGGCAATTGCCACGTGCATATTTCGCAGGTGACTGCTTTGATTGAGAGCAGCGAGCCGGTGATGGAAGTCGGTTTGCCGAAAATTGGGCCGGTGCAAGTGGCGATTGGCAAATATGTGGCTGACATGATTGAAGATGGCTCGACGCTGCAAATCGGCTACGGCGGCATCCCGGACGCAGTGGTGATGCAGCTAACATCGAAGCACGATCTGGGTGTCCATACCGAGATGATTGGCGACGGCATTCTGACACTGGTTGAAAGCGGCGCCATTACCAACCGCAAAAAGACCTATTTGCCGGGAAAGATGATTGCCACTTTTGCACTTGGATCGAAAAAACTGTACCAGTTCATGGAACGCAACCCGGCGCTCGAAATACACCCGGTTGATTTCACCAACGACCCGTATCTCGCGGCCAAGAATGACAAGC
>JANXLW010000199.1 GCA_025354965.1 Betaproteobacteria bacterium | reverse complement strand
CATCGGCGACTCGGTGAAGGTCGCGGTGGTGCCGTTGATCAGGGACTCGGCCTGGTCAAAGTTGTAAGCCAAAGTCCAGTCGATCAGCGTCGCGCCCAGGCCCGTCACGACCGCCGGGTTGGCCGGCGGGGTGCTGAAGATGAACGCACCGGCTGATGAGAAGCCCTGGTTCTGGCCGTACTTGTTGGTGCCTACGCCGGCCCCATTGGTCACGCCCATCTTCCAGACGCGCCAGCCGCCAGTGTTGATGCCGTTCGCAATAGGCCAGTCGGCATAAAGCGCCTTGCCGCTCGAATCCTTGGGGCCGCCAAAGATTTTGGCAAGTGCCGTTTTCTGCGGAGCGCTCAAACACGTGCCGTTTGGCGCCACGCCTGGGGCGCAGGTCGCCACGTCGTTGGCCAGAGAGAACGCGGCCTGGCAGCTCTTCACGTCACTGACCATTCCGTCGGCCACGCCGTCTAGCGCATCGCACTAGGCCAAGATTTGGTTGTTGACATAACCCAAGTCAGCGGCACTGATCGCGCTCCAGATCGCAGGCCGGTTGGTCACGGGGTCGGTCGATTGTGCAATGGCCATCAGCAACTGGGAATCCCACTCTTCCGCCACACGGGCACGGGGCAGGTTGAAGCCAGGGTCGCCCGCGACGATGCCGTCATAGTCAGCCGCATAACGCGCGGCGGCCACCATGCTGTGCCGTCCGCCGTTGGAACAGCCTACCATGTACGAGCGATCCGGCCCGCGCCCATAAACGGCGTTGATGATACCTTTGCCAACCGGTGTCATGGTGCCCACTGCAGCATAGCCATAGTCCTTGCGCGCCTGCGGGTCCAGCCCGAAGACCTGGCCGCCAATGCCCAGTCCGGTGGCGGGATCGTTGGCGATGCTGGCGTCCGGGACGTGGCCTGCGTCAGAACTCAGCACGGCGAAGCCGTCGATCAAACCGTTACCAGTGGGGCTGCCTCCGCCCTTGCGACCAAAGGCGCGAGTGCTGTCAGTGTTGATCGCGCCGTCATTGCCTCCGTTCACCTGATGGAAAAAACGACCATTCCAGGCGTTAGGCAGGCGCATCTCGAAGTTGATGGTGTAACTCCTGCCGTCGATGCCGGTACGGGTTGCCGTCTTACCGACAACCAGGCAGTGAGCTGGCAGCGAAATTGAGGCTTCCGCAGCGATCAGATCAGCTCTTGACGTGACGGCACCGGCCGCAATGGCTGTGGCCGAAGTGATCGAGGCGGTGCCGAAGTTTTGTCCTGCGAGGGACGAGCAGCTCACCAAGGCACTTGCCTGCGCAGGCGCAAGTTGTGGCAAGGCGGCAATGCCGTTGCTACCGCCGCCGCAGGCGGTTAACACCGCCGCCGTGGTTGCAAGGCAGGCCGACGGGACGGCAAAACGCCGGAAGGCGCGACGCGCCTCTGGGGAACGGAATAGCGAGGTCTCGGGCATGGTTGTCTCCAATGAGTTGAGGTGCATCCAGTTGTTCATGCGGGTTTAAAAATACATGAATTAATACATGAATTCACGGGATGGTTACTTATGTTAATTAATTACATTCCGGAATATATTGGGATTTACCCTGGTGTTTTTGATGCCTATGCATAGTTAAAGTAACAATACGAAGATAGACTGAGCAATGGTCGCGAAGTCTGATAATTCAGAACATGACTCGAACTGTAAAACTGAATCTTGACGACCTAACGCCCCGTGCCCGCTTGGACGAGGGTGCTATCCACGATTTACTTGGCTATCAGTTGGCCCAAGCAGCGATCATCACAAGCTCCAGCTTTGAGAAGGAGGTGGGAAGGCCTTTTGAGCTGCGCCCAGTCGAGTTCACGCTGTTGCAATTGATTTTGGAAAATGCCGATGTGTCGCCCACCCGGCTGGCGCACGCACTGGCCGTGAAAACATCAGGGATCACAGTCTGGATTGACCGACTAGTGGCTCGAAACCTTGTCAAGCGTGAGCGCAGCGCCACAGATGGCCGGGCTCGGCACGTGAAGGTGACGGCTGATGGCAAATCTCTGGTTACAAAGGCGGTGCACAGACTGCTGCAAGCAGATCAAAAATTGCTGCAACATTTGAGCCCTGGGGAGCAGAAGATTCTGATCGAACTGCTGCGCAAGATTGCGCGGGTACGCCCCGCCCTTGAGTGATGCTGCCGCGCTCCAGGTGTATGGCCCTGCGCGACGTGACGACGATCAGGTTTGAACATAGCCCGGTTTTCTGCCAAGCTTCATTCAAATCTATTTGCAACCCGGAACCGAGCATCATCATGCGGGCGCGCGAGGTTGAGTGCCAACAGCCGCTCCCGCACGGATTTCAGCAACGCGTCTGACTGCTTGGGGTCGACCTGAACACGGGATAGCAACAATGCCCCCACCATGGCGCTGACGGCGAGCAGCGCATCGCCTTCATCCTTTGCGGCCAGCGAATGGACCGTCTGGGAAACAAAATCGTCAATGTGCTTGGACATCACCACGCGCGTTTGCTCGTCAGCACGAGCCACGTCAGACGCCAGGGCTGCGATGGCGCACCCGGCCGTGCGCGAATCGCGGTGCGAACGGCTGAGGAATCTGCGCACCGTGGCCTCAAAGCTGCGCGGCTTGTCACTGGTTCCTTCAGTGGCCAGCCAGGCCTTTCGGCCATCAACCAAGGCGCGCTCAAGCGCTCGCGCGAGCAGTTCAGCGCGCGACTTAAAGTGGTTGTAGAAGCCGCCGTGCGTCAGGCCCGCGCTCTGCATCACGGTGCCGACGCTGATCGACTCGAGCCCCGCGTTGCGCGCCTGTTCAGCGGCCTTGCTCAGAATGCGCTCCCGACTCTGCACCTTTTCGGCTAATGAATGGCCCATGTCGTGTCCT
>JANXLW010000156.1 GCA_025354965.1 Betaproteobacteria bacterium | reverse complement strand
CACCATCGCTGGCGATGGTGACTTTTTGATGAACGGGCAAGAGCTTGCAACCGCTGTGCAATACGGCGCCAAGACCATCATCGTGCTGCTCAACAACAGCATGTATGGCACCATACGCATGCACCAGGAACGCGAGTTTCCGCATCATGTGAGCGGCAGCCAGCTCAGGAACCCCGACTTTGCGGCGCTCGCACGTGCCTACGGCTACGTGGGCCTGCGGATCACCCAAACTGCCGAGTTCGAGGCGGCTTTGCTGGCGGCCCTGGCGCGCCCCGAGGGCACTTTGATTGAAGTGCTACTGGACCCAGAAGTGATCAGCACCCGCGGCACCTTGTCAGCCATCACCGCGCAGGCGTTACAAAAATAAAAAGGCCGTCTTGCGACGGCCTTTGGCAGAAAGCGCGAAAGCTGTTTACGCTTACTCTTTGATGTCCACGCCGTAGAAGGTATGCCGACCAAACGGGCTCAGTTTGAAGTCGATGACTTCATTGCGCACGGGTTTGAGTTGCACTGCGTGGGCGATGGTGAACCAGGGCGCCTGTTCCTTGAAGATGACCTGCGCTTTTTCATACAGTTTGCTGCGCTCAGCCTGATTGGATTCAATCTTGGCCTTTTGGATCAAGTCCTCAAACGGCTGGTAGCAAAACTTGGCCACGTTGGAGCCATTGGTCTTGGCCGAAGCGCAACCCAGCAAGGTGTTGAGGAAGTTGTCCGGATCTCCGTTGTCGCCGGTCCAGCCCAGCATGCCCATCTGGTGTTCGCCAGCCTGCATCCGTTTGCGGTACTCACCCCATTCAAAACTCTTGATTTCGGCCTTGATGCCCACCTTGGCCAGATCAGCTTGCATCAATTCTGCAATGCGTTTGGCGTTGGGGTTATAGGGACGTTGCACCGGCATGGCCCACAGGTCGGTCGTGAAACCGTTCGGCAAACCTGCCGCAGCCAGCAGTTTCTTGGCGGCTGCGGGGTCAAACGGATCGTCTTTGATGGCGTTGTTGTAAGACCACTGGGTCGGTGGAATCGGGTTCTTGGCGGCAACGCCGGTCCCCAGGTAAACCGCATCCACAATCGCCTGCTTGTTGATGGCCATATTGACGGCTTTGCGCACGCGCACATCGTCAAAAGGTTTTTTGGTGGTGTTGTAGGCCAGGTAGCCCACATTCAAACCGGGTTGCTCAAGTACCTTGACATGGCTGTCTTTCCGGATGGCCGGCAAGTCAGCTGGGTTGGGGTAGGGCATGACATGGCATTCACCCTTTTGCAATTTGGCCCAGCGCACCGACGCGTCTGGCGTAATGGCAAAGATAAGATCATCGATCTTGGCTTTGCCGGCCCAGTATTCTGGAAAGGCCTTGTAGCGGATGAGCGCGTCTTTCTGGTACTGCACCAGCGTGAACGCACCGGTCCCAATGGGTTCCTGGTCAAGTTTCTCCGGTGTGCCAGCCTTGAGCATGGCGATGGCGTATTCCTTGGACTGGATGCCCGCATACTGCATGGCCATATTCGACAGGAACGGCGCTTCAGCCTGATTCAGCGTGATCTTGACCGTGTACTCGTCAACTTTGTCCACCGACTTGAGCAGCTTTTCCATGCCCATGTCGTTGAAATAAGAGTGGTTCGAACTGGTGACCTTGAAATAGGGATCCGCTTCCTTCCACTGGCGTTCAATGGAAAAAATGAAGTCGTCGGCGTTGAAGTCGCGCGACGGTTTGAAGTTCTTGTTGCTGTGCCACTTGACCCCTTTACGCAGGATGAAAGTGTATTCTTTGCCGTCTTTTGAAATTGTCCAACGCTCGGCCAGACCCGGCACGACCTTGGTACCACCGCGTTCGAATTTGACGATGTTGTCGTAAATTTGTTCATTGGCATCAAACGAGGTACCGGTTGTGTTAACACCGGGATAGAAGTTCTCCGGGCTGCCTTCCGAGCAGAACACCAGCGTCTTGGCTGAGGCCGGCACGACTGCCAGCATGGCCGGCAGCGCCAGGGCGCATAGCAGCGCACGTGGGGTCGCGTGTTTTCGACCACTGCCTGATTTGGATTGAATCATCTTTTGGACTCCTCTAGGGTTAATGCTGCAACGCAGCGGTTTGGGTAAATTGTTCGGCCTCGTGGCAAGCCACCTGCCGTCCGGCCAGGTCACGCAACAGCGGGCGCTCAACTCTACAGCGCTCGGTGGCGTTGGGGCAACGGGTCGAAAATACGCAGCCACTGGGCGGGTTCAGGGGCGATGGTAATTCACCCGTTAAAACCGTGCGCGGCAGGCTCGAGCCGCTGCCCACAATGCCGGGCGTGGAGGCCAGCAGCGCCCGCGTGTAGGGATGCAGCGGATGCGAGAAGATAGTTTTTTTCTCGCCCTGTTCCACGGCATGACCCAGGTACATCACCAGCACATCGTGTGCGATGTGGCGCACCACACCCAGATCATGTGAGATGAACAGATAGGCCAAACCCAGTTCTTGCTGTAGATCGGCCAGCAGATTGAGAACTTGCGCTTGAATCGAAACGTCCAGTGCGGATACCGGTTCGTCGGCCACGATCAACGAGGGTTTGAGCATCAGTGCCCGCGCAATGGCGATGCGTTGACGCTGGCCACCCGAGAACATGTGCGGGTAGCGGTCGTAATGCTCTGGACGCAGGCCCACCAGTGCCAGCATCGCGCGCGCCTTCTCGGCGCACTCTGGCGCAGACTGCGCCGTGTTGATCTCCAGCGGGGCTTCCAGTATGGCGCCTATTTTCTTGCGCGGGTTGAGTGAGCCGTAGGGATTCTGAAAGACCAGCTGCACGGCGCGACGCAATGCGTGGCGCTCGGCTTTGGGCGCATGAACCACATCCACGCCGTTCAGGTGCAGTTCGCCGGCCGTTGGCGTCTCGATCAGGGAAACCATGCGCGCCAGCGTCGACTTGCCACAACCTGATTCGCCCACCACCGCCAGCGTTTTGCCGGGCAGGACCGTGAACGTGACGCCGCCGACCGCCTGCAGGTGGTCGGGCTGGCGAAAAACGCCGCGGCGGATGGTGTAGACCTGACGCAGATCTTTGGCAACGACGACCGGTGTAGCTGAATTGCTCATGGTCTTGCCCGCAAGGGAAATTGGCAACGTACCAGACTGGTCTGCAGGGCCTGAAGAGGTGGGCGTTGCGCCCTGCAACTGTCAACCGCATAAGCGCAGCGTGGTGCAAACAGGCAACCTGTGGGCCGGTCATACAGGCCAGGAACCATGCCCGGAATGGTGGCAAGGCGCGTCAGGCCATCACTGCGTTCTGGCAACGCGGCCATGAGGGCTTCTGTATAGGGGTGCTGCGGCGTTGCAAACAGGGCGTTGGCCTTTTGCTCCTCCATGATTTGACCGGCGTACATCACCGCCACGCGCTGTGCCATCTCGGAGACAACGCCCATGTTGTGAGTGATCAGCACCAGCGCCATGCCACGCTCTTTTTGCAGGCTGCGCAGCAGATCGAGAATCTGCGCCTGAATCGTCACATCCAGCGCCGTGGTCGGCTCATCCGCGATCAGCAGCTTCGGGTTGCAGGCAATGGCCATGGCAATCATGACGCGCTGGTTCATGCCGCCCGACATCTGATGCGGGTAAATCTTGAGACGACTCTCTGGCGCCGGAATACCCACCTGCTCCAGCAACTCAATGGAGCGACGTTTGGCCGCTTTGGCGTCCAGTCCCAGATGCAGCTTGAGTGTTTCGGCGAGCTGAAAGCCGACGGTAAAACAGGGGTTCAGGCTGGTAGCGGGGTCCTGAAAAATCATGGCGACATCTTTGCCGGTGAGCTTGCTGCGCTCGCTGCCAGAGAGTGCCAACAGGTCGTGACCGTCAAAGCGCAGCTTGTCTGCCGTCACGCGCCCGGGGTAAGACACCAAACCCATCAGCGCCATCATGGTGACGCTTTTGCCGGAGCCGGACTCACCCACAATGCCCAGCACGTCACCCACATCGAGCGACAAACTGACACCGTCGACGGCGTGCATCACGCTGCTCTTTGAGGGAAACTCAACCGACAGGTTTTCGATTTCAAGAAGTGCCATGAGCTAAGGCTTTCAGCGTTTCAACTTGGGGTCGAACGCGTCGCGCAGACCATCACCGAGTAAATTGAAGGCCAGGACGGTGATCAGGATTGCCAAACCCGGAAACGTCACCACCCACCAGGCACGCAGCACAAATTCGCGGGCATCGGCCAGCATGGTGCCCCATTCGGGCGAGGGTGGTTGCGCGCCAAGGCCCAGAAAGCCCAAAGCCGCGGCGTCCAGAATGGCGGTGGAGATACCCAGCGATGCTTGCACGATGAGCGGCGCCGTGCAGTTCGGCAAGACTTCATTGAACATCAGGCGCAGATGGCTCGCACCATTCATGCGGGCTGCAGTGACGTAATCTTTCGATGTTTCCGAGATGACGGCTGCCCGTGTGATGCGCACGTAGTGCGGCAACACCACCACCGCGACCGCCAGCATGGCGTTCATCAGGCCCGGTCCCAGAATGGCCACGATCACAATCGCCAGCAACAGGCTGGGCAAGGTCAGGATGATGTCCATCAAACGCATCACCGCAATCTCGAAGATGCCGCGAAAATAACCCGCAGTCAATCCCAGAACTGTGCCCACCACCACCGACAGCGCCACCACCGCCAGGCCAATCGCGAGAGACAGGCGTGAGCCGTGAATCAGGCGCGACAGAATGTCACGGCCGATAGCATCGGTGCCCAGCCAGTGCGCGCTGGAGCCACTTGACTGCCAGGCTGGTGGCGTCAGGAAAACGGCAGGGTCGGTGAGGTCCGGTGCATAGGGCGCGATGAGTGGTGCAAAGGCCGCCATCAGCAGCACCAGCAACACAATCAACAACCCGGCCAGTGCCCCTTTGTTGGCGCTGAAGTAGCCCCAGAACTCGCGTACCGGGTGCGGTGGCTCCAGGGTTACTTCATGGGTTTGAAAAACAGTGTTGTTTGTCATTGCGAGCTTGGGATTCGTCATTGCGAGCGCAGCGTGGCAATCCGGGGCTAGTGCCTTATCCGTGGGTTGATGACGCCGTAGGTCACGTCAACCAGCAGGTTGACCATCATCACGATACCGCCCAGCAACAGCATGCCTCCCTGCAGTACCGGATAGTCGCGCCGGCCAATGGCTTCAATCATCCATTTGCCAACACCAGGCCACGAAAAAATGGTTTCGGTCAGGATGGCGCCCGTAAATAGCACACCCACTTGCAAACCGATGACCGTCAACACCGGAATGAGTGCATTGCGCAGGGCATGCAGTCCAACCACCCGCAGGTTCGACAGACCCTTGGCCCGTGCCGTGCGAATGTA
>JANXLW010000148.1 GCA_025354965.1 Betaproteobacteria bacterium | reverse complement strand
GGCGGTGAAACAGCCGGGTTTAACCCGCCGTCACGCCGCGCTCAGGGTGGGGGAATTTGAGGTGGCCAAAAGTGGGGGAATTTGGGTGGCCATCAGGGTCCCGGCCTGCATGGTCTGGGGCATCCTTGAATTCCTTGCTCTGCAACGCTCCCGCTTTCAAGCACGACGTACTCACTTTTAGTTCCACACTCGCAACCCAGACGGTTTAGAGTTTCGGTTCGGAACGGTCAGTTGGGTCCTGCGGATCCTCGCCAACTTCGGATTCTCTTCGTATGCCCAGGTAAGTTCTGGCCAAGCGCTCAATCGGACCACCTACTATCAAAATCAAAAGAATTGCCGAAGTTGCACATACGCCCAGCACGTAAAAGCCCGCCCCGAAAGTGGCTCCGAGTATCGCGCAGGTCCAGACACTGGCTGCCGTGGTGAGGCCATGGACGGTTTGAGAATGGTCCTGGTGAATAATGACGCCGGCCCCCAGGAATCCTATTCCGGTGATCAGACCCTGAATGACCCGACTGCTGGCCTGTACATCCGAACCGGGAAAACTTGCCACCAACATCATGACCAGCGCAGCGCCTATTGCAACCAGTGAGTGAGTACGAATTCCAGCCGATTTATGGTGCATCCAACGGTTCAATCCAAGGATGACACCAGCCATCAAAGCCAGGCCAAGCCTGAGCAATATCTCAGAATAGGAGTTTGGATTGTCGATGGGCATGGTTATACGGCGATATCTGGTTCACAGTTTATATTGGCGACGGTGACAGTTTATAGAATAACCTGGCACCAGACCAACGCGAGCACAAGCACGGGTCGGTTCCCGCCTTTTCCTGAAATATGACGATCGCCATCAAATGCCTTACCAAACCTTGCAGCAGACAACTTCAACCCGCCAGATCGACGCTGATGAACCCGGATTACCGATTGTCAAAATGATACGTCTGCTGGCTGAATTCGTCCGAGCCGGCCTGGTCCTGTGGCTGCTATTTCCAAAACTTCAAAGAGTTGACAAACTAAGGCAAATTCAACGCTGGGCCAAGAATGTTTTGCTGATTTTGAATGTCGAGGTCCACTGCGAGGAGTTGGTGCCCAATACAGGTGGCGGTCTGCTGGTAGCCAATCACATTTCGTGGCTTGATATCCTTGTTATCCAGTCGTTGGCACCTGGTGTGTTTGTGGCGAAGTCGGAAGTCCGGCGCTGGCCGCTGATAGGCTCGATGGCGCATGCATGCGATACCATTTTTGTGGAACGATCTTCGCATAAGTCGGCCCGGGCGATGATTGACGACAGCATTGCGGCTTTCGGGCAAGGCTACTCGGTGATCGCCTTCCCGGAAGGCACCAGTAGCGACGGCTCCGATCTGGGTATCTTTCACGCCAACATCTTTGAAGGCGCGATCAAGGCCAGGACTTACGTTCAAGCGGTGACTCTCAGGTACGTCAATTCGGACAATGATTTGCCCAGCGATGCCGCCCCGTTCATAGGTGATATGACGCTGGTTTCGTCTCTGAGAAGGGTTATGGCAACATCGTCCCTCCGAGCCAGGGTGCACATTGGAGAATCTATTCAATCAGCCGGCCACACCCGAAAAACGCTGGCCAATCTGGCGCATCAGAGTATTCGGCGCGAACTGACTCGCGAGCGTCAGGGCTTCACCAGATATTCTTGAGCACGCAGCGCCGCACGCAACTGCGGCAACAAGGCCAACATGGCGATGCGACCTGCTTCTATGGCGCGGCGCCGCGCCCCAAAATCCGAGCTGGCTACTCCGGTCAGCGACGGACGCACTACCACCTCGGCATCGCGCAACTCAAAAGTATTGATGCTCTTGCCCATGATGGAAAAAGTTTGCAGCAAAATTTGCAGCGTATCGCTCGCCAGGTTGCTCTCCGGCGCGCTGGAAATGTCGACAGCGATCACCAGTTCCGCCCCCATCTGGCGTGCGTATCGAACCGGCACGGGCGATACCAGGCCGCCATCGACATACTCACGGCCGGCTATTTTGACGGGCTGAAACAACGCCGGCACTGCACTTGAGGCACGTACTGCGGTAGCCGTGTCACCGCGTTGAAACAGCACGCCCTGACCGCTGTTCAGATCGGTCGCCACAATTCCCAACGGCAATGGCATGCTCTCAATCAGACGACCATTGACCTGTGCGCTCACGTAGCGCGCCAGCGCCTCACCACGCAACATGCCGCGACTAAAAATAGGCAGCGTCCAGTCGGTAAAAGTAGCCTCTTCCATGTTTTCGGCAACCTGCTGCAACTGGGCCCCGTTCTTGCCGCTGGCATAAAAGGCAGCAACAACACTACCAGCCGACGTGCCCACCACCAGGTTGGGACGAATGCCCGCCTCTTCCAGTACCTGAATGACTCCGATATGGGCAAAGCCACGGGCCGCCCCGCCACCCAGCACCAACCCGATTTTGACGGGTCTTTTGGGGATCGATTGAACCAGCGGCGGGGTGTCTGGCAGGGTACCTGGTACCGGTCTGAATGCACACCCGGCGAGGAGCATTACCACCAACAGAAGAAGCAAATACCTGTAGCAAATTTTGGGCGTCAACACGGCTAGCGCAAACTCCAAATCTGCTTCAGGATTAAAACCGGCTTGACTCAACACATCACGACTTCCTCGCAATCGCTATCGCGGAAAAACTTCAATATTCACGGATGACATGGGGTTCTGCTCTGACAAGCAGCACAAGTTCATTCAGGTGCGCTCTGCCAGCCGCTTGGGACGACGCGATTTTGGCGTCAACCGGGCACGGGTGGAAAACATCCGTGCCCAATTTTCAAGCTAACCTGCCGTCGCCTCTGACACCTCTGGTTTAGCCCTACCCTCTTTCTTGGGCAAGGGTTGAATATCCAGCAAGATTTCCGTCTTGCCTTCATCCTGATCATCCACATCGACGGTAAGTCGTCCACCGTCGGTGAGCCTGCCGAAGAGCAATTCATCGGCCAACGCACGGCGAATCGTGTCCTGTATCAGGCGCTGCATGGGCCGCGCACCCATCAGTGGATCAAAACCCTTCCTGGCCAGGTGTTTGCGCAATTTGTCGGTGAAGGTGACATCCACCTTCTTGTCGGCCAACTGGGCTTCCAACTGCAACAAAAACTTGTCAACCACACGCATGATGACGATCTCATCGAGCGCCTTGAAGCTGACCACCGCATCGAGGCGGTTGCGGAATTCTGGTGTAAACAGACGTTTGATATCTGCCATTTCGTCGCCTGCTTCACGCACATTGGTGAACCCCATGATCGCCTTGTTCATGGTCTCGGCGCCGGCGTTGGTTGTCATGATGATGATGACGTTGCGGAAATCGGCTTTGCGGCCATTGTTGTCGGTCAGCGTGCCATGGTCCATGACCTGCAACAACACGTTGAAGATGTCCGGGTGCGCCTTTTCGATTTCGTCGAGCAACAGCACACAGTGTGGCTTCTTGGTGACGGCCTCAGTAAGCAAGCCCCCCTGGTCAAACCCGACGTAGCCGGGTGGCGCACCAATCAGTCGACTGACAGCGTGTCGCTCCATGTACTCACTCATATCAAAGCGCATGAGATCAATGCCCATGATATAGGCCAGTTGTTTGGCAGCCTCGGTCTTGCCGACGCCGGTAGGACCGCTGAACAGGAACGAGCCAATCGGCTTGTCGCCCTTGCCCAGCCCTGAGCGAGCCATCTTGACGG
This sequence comes from Betaproteobacteria bacterium, assembly GCA_025354965.1. Classification (GTDB taxonomy): domain Bacteria; phylum Pseudomonadota; class Gammaproteobacteria; order Burkholderiales; family Burkholderiaceae_C; genus Rhodoferax. The sequence continues at coordinate 12,571 of JANXLW010000148.1, read as the reverse complement.
CCGCGGCAAGCATGTCAATCGCTTTGTCCTGCCCGAAGACAACGTTCTTCAGGTCCCGATCCAGCGTCTTGAGTTTGCCGCGATCGTCATTAGACACGTTGGCTGGAGGAATGCGGGCGATCTTCGCCACAATTTCCTCAACTTCGCTCTTGCTGATGATCTTCTTGCGTTTGGACGGTGGCAGAATTCGTTGCGCCGCACCTGCCTCGTCGATGACGTCAATCGCCTTGTCCGGCAGATGGCGGTCGTTGATGTACTTGGCACTCAACTCCGCTGCAGCCTGCAACGCAGCCACCGCGTATTTGACGTTGTGATGCTCTTCAAAACGGGATTTGAGTCCTTTGAGAATTTCGACTGTTTGCTCAACGGTCGGCTCGATCACATCAATTTTCTGAAAACGACGCGACAGCGCGGCGTCTTTCTCGAAGATGCCACGGTACTCGGTAAACGTCGTGGCGCCAATACATTTGAGCGCACCCGAACTGAGGCCTGGCTTGAGCAGATTGGACGCGTCCAAGGTGCCGCCCGACGCCGCACCGGCACCAATCAGCGTGTGAATTTCGTCGATGAACAAAACCGCATTCGGCTTGTCCTTGAGGGACTTCAACACACCTTTGAGTCGCTGTTCAAAATCACCCCGGTATTTGGTGCCCGCCAACAAGGCCCCCATATCGAGCGAATAGACCACAGATTCAGCCAGAATTTCGGGCACCTCTTTCTGTGTGATACGCCAGGCCAAGCCCTCCGCAATAGCCGTCTTACCGACACCGGCCTCGCCAACCAGTAGCGGATTATTTTTGCGCCGCCGACACAAAATCTGGATGACGCGCTCTACCTCGTAGTCTCGCCCGATCAGGGGGTCGATCTTGCCGTCCTTGGCGAGCTGATTCAAATTCTGCGTGTACTGCTCCAACGGAGACTGTTTCTCGTTCTTTTCAGCCGCCGACTCTTCGCTTTCAGGCTGGTTTTCGATCGACTTGTTGGTTTCCGGCGGGTCGTTTTTCTTGTTGCCGTGGGCGATGAAGTTCACAACATCGAGCCGGGTCACGCCTTGCTGATGCAGGTAATAGACGGCGTGCGAATCTTTCTCGCCAAATATCGCCACCAGCACATTGGCGCCGGTGACTTCCTTCTTGCCGCTGCCGGTCGACTGAACATGCATGATGGCACGCTGGATCACACGCTGAAATCCTAATGTGGGTTGGGTGTCCACGTCGTCTGAACCGGCAACCTGGGGCGTGTTGTCCTTGATGAAATTCGCCAGCGACTTGCGCAAATCGTCAATGTTGGCGGAACAGGCCCGCAACACTTCCGCCGCACTCGGGTTATCAAGCAGCGCGAGCAGCAAATGCTCTACGGTGATGAACTCATGACGCTGCTGACGCGCCTCGACAAACGCCATATGAAGGCTGACTTCCAGTTCTTGGGCAATCATGTGAATTCCTTTTTAGCGTTTCGTTGATGTTTAACTGTAATCCGATTTCCAAATTGGTTCCCGTGTGAGGCTATCCTCAGCCTAGAGTTCAACTGGCTCGCTGACACATTTCAGTGGATGCCCGGCCTTTGCCGCCGCATCCAGAACCTGATCCACTTTGGTCGCCGCCACATCTTTGGAATAGACACCGCAAACACCTTTGCCATCGAGATGGATTTTGAGCATGATTTGCGTCGCCGCCTCCAGATCCTTGCCAAAAAACTCCTGGATCACCACCACCACAAACTCCATCGGCGTGTAGTCGTCATTGAGCATGACGACCTGGTACATCTGCGGCGGCTTTACCTTCTGCGTTCGGCGCTCCAGCACAACCGAGCCACCATCATCCCGATCCGGTTGATGGGTCGGCGGAACTGGAGGAATTACCGGAGTTTTGGTTGCCATGCTTTGATTCTACCGAGCACACTGAAGCCATTCAGCACCCATTGGAATTGGTGACAATATTCCTACATTCAAGCGACTCCAATGAAAAAACCGCTCAAAGCCAGCAGGCTCTCAGCGGTCTTGGGGATGGCTCAGCAGTACCTTGCCAACTGCAATCAGCTTGCCGTCACATGTGGTCGATCATCACTTGACCGAAGCCCGAACAGCTAACCTGAGTAGCACCTTCCATCAAGCGTGCAAAGTCGTACGTGACTTTCTTGCTGTTGATGGACTTTTTCATCGAGCTGATGATCAGGTCAGCCGCCTCTGTCCAACCCATGTGGCGCAGCATCATTTCGGCCGACAGGTTCTCGGAACCCGGGTTGACATAGTCTTTGCCCGCATACTTGGGTGCGGTGCCGTGTGTCGCTTCAAAGCAGGCCACCGAATCGGATAAATTGGCACCTGGGGCAATACCGATACCGCCGACCTGGGCTGCCAATGCATCGGAAATATAGTCGCCGTTCAGGTTCAGGGTGGCTATCACGCTGTATTCAGCGGGACGCAACAGAATTTGCTGTAGAAAAGCGTCAGCAATACTGTCCTTGACGATGATGTCCTTGCCGGTTTTCGGGTTTTTGAATTTGCACCAGGGTCCACCGTCAATCAACTCGGCACCAAACTCTTTTTGCGCCAAGCCATAAGCCCAGTCACGGAAGCCACCTTCCGTGTACTTCATGATGTTGCCTTTATGAACTATGGTCAGACTCGGCTTGTCGTTGTCAATGGTGTACTGGAGCGCCTTGCGGACCAGTCGTTCGGTACCTTCGCGTGACACCGGTTTGATGCCAATGCCCGACGTATTCGGGAACCGGATCTTGGTTACGCCCATTTCGTCCTGCAGGAATTTGATGAGCTTTTTGGCTTTCGCAGACTCGGCCTCAAATTCAATGCCGGCATAAATATCTTCGGAGTTTTCCCGGAAAATGACCATATTGGTCTTCTGGGGCTCTTTCACCGGGCTTGGCACACCATCAAAGTACTGAATCGGGCGCAGACACACATACAAATCGAGCTCCTGGCGCAGGGCCACGTTCAAAGAACGAATACCACCACCCACCGGCGTCGTCAGTGGACCTTTGACGGAAACCACATATTCACGAAGGGCTTGCAAAGTCTCCTCTGGCAGCCATACGTCTGGTCCATAAACTTTGGTTGACTTTTCACCGGCGTAGACTTCCATCCAATGAATTTTCTTCTTGCCACCATAAGCTTTGGCGACAGCCGCATCGACCACTTTGATCATCACTGGTGTGATATCCAAACCGGTGCCATCACCTTCAATGAATGGAATGATCGCCTGATCCGGGACATTCAGCGACATATCGGCGTTGACGGTAATTTTTTGGCCTGCTGAGGGCACCTTGATGTGCTGGTACATGTAACATTTTCTCCGTTGATTGATTCAGTTTGCGCGGTTTTTAATGCGGGAACCATTCGGAAATCTGGTTTCAAGCTGGTTCGAAGGCACTTTTTCATTTTAGTCCGAAAAAAAATCATGTTTTCTGTCAACCTTGGGGAAACCAGCCCCGTTACGGACAGACCTTCCTGCGCATGGAGGGAAATTTTTGAAAATAACGTTATCTCAAGGAAATTTAATATGAACAAACTTCTCGCCGTTTTGGTTGCTGGTCTTTTCGCTGCTGGCGCATTTGCTCAAACTCCTGCTGCCGCACCCGCTAAAGCTGCTGCTCCGGCTCCTGCTGCTGCTCCGGCTGCTGCACCTGCCAAAGCTGCTGCACCCGCCGCCAAGGAAGCTGCACCCGCTGCCAAGACAGACGCGAAAGCTGAAGCCAAGGCCGCCAAGAAGGCTGCTGCCGCTGAAAAGGCCGCTGCCAAGAAGGCTGCCGCTGCTGAAAAGGCCGCTGCCAAGAAGGCCGCTGCTGCTGAAAAGGCTCCCGCCAAGAAAGCCGCCGCTTCTGCCGCCAAGTAAGACCGACCCAGGAAGCAATACTTCCTGGTTTGATCGAAGTGCCCGCCTTGGCGGGCATTTTTTCGCCTGAATCGGTTTGACAGCTTGAGGACTTACAACAAGATCGCGCCATGAAACACATTGCAATAGGAATTCTCGGGTTGGCAGTCGCATTTGGCAACCTCAGCCATGCGCAAAGTGCGCCGCAGATGGATCTGCCACGAATCAAGCTCACCGCTGCTATGCACTTGATCGACACCCAGTTGGCAATTACCCCTGAACAACGATCAATTGGACTGATGTTTCGTAAAGACATGCCGCAATCAGAAGGCATGCTATTTGTATTTGAACGGGCAGCTGAGCAATGTTTCTGGATGAAAAACACCTTGTTGCCCTTGACCGCTGCTTTTGTGGCGGATGACGGGACCATCGTCAACATGGCGGACATGCAACCGCAAACCACTAATGAACACTGCTCAACGCAGCCAGTACGTTACGTACTTGAAATGAATCAGGGCTGGTTTGGCAAAAAAAGAATCCGGGCCGGCTTCAAACTTGGCGGCAAGCCGTTTGAAACCAAGCCTGGTAATTGAGCTGAACTTCAGGCGAAGTTAACCTCAGCAAAGCTCCAATTTACCAGTTTGTCGAGAAAAGTTTCTACAAACTTGGGGCGCATATTGCGGTAGTCGATGTAGTAGGCGTGCTCCCACACATCAACCGTCAGCAAGGCCTTGTCAGCGGTCGTAAATGGGGTGCCGGCGGCACCCATGTTGACGATGTCGACCGAGCCATCGGCCTTCTTCACTAACCAAGTCCAGCCGGAACCAAAGTTGCCAACAGCGGACTTGACGAAAGCCTCTTTGAACGCGGCGTAGCTACCCCACTTGGCTTTGATGGCTGTAGCCAGCGCCCCGGTGGGTTCGCCACCGCCATTGGGTTTCATGCAATTCCAGAAAAAAGTGTGATTCCAGATTTGCGCTGAGTTGTTATATATGCCGCCACTGGATTTCTTGATGATGTCTTCCAGCGTCATGTTCTCAAAATCGGTTCCTTTTTGAAGATTGTTGAGGTTCACTACATACGCGTTATGGTGCTTGCCGTGGTGATATTCCAAGGTTTCCCGGGAATAATTTGGTGCCAGGGCGTCGATTGCGAATGGCAGTGCGGGCAGTGTGTGTTCCATGATGTCCTCGATGGTTTGGTGAACTTAAGTGGCGATTGTAGAAACTTTAGTTACCTTGAACCGGACACGGTCAAATCAACCGCGCCGTCGGCAAGGGTGGCACGCACCCGTTGTCCGGCACGGGTTTGCCGAACGCTGTTGACGGCTTGACCGTCAGCACTGGTCAACCAGGCGTAACCACGCCGCAGCACCAGCGTGGGGTCCAACAGTCCCAGCCGCAATCCGGCCTGCTGCAGCAAGTCAGCCTTAGTCCTTTGACCATGTCGCAACGCACCTTGCAAATCGACCCGCAGTCGTTCTAGGACGTATTGTTTTTGCTTCAGTATTTGGGTTGAAACAAGCTGAAGTCGTTGTGCTCCGGAGGTCAACCCCAAACGTGCCTGATTGACCAACAGTGACGGTCGCCCTAACCGTGAACTTACAAGATCAAGGTTCTGACTTTGCTGGTCAATTTGTCTAAAGGCTGCCTGCTGCAGGCGACCGCCCAGGCCGTTGATTGACTTTTGCCAAACCTCGCGCGGTTGCGCCACCAACTCCGCCGCTGCGGTCGGCGTCGGCGCCCGCAAATCCGCGACAAAATCAGCAATGGTGAAGTCGGTCTCATGCCCCACGCCACTGACTATGGGTACTGGACTCTGCGCCATCATGCGAGCCAGTTGCTCATCATTGAACGCCCACAAGTCTTCCATCGAGCCGCCACCTCGTACCAGCAAAATGACGTCGATCACTGGCCCCGTGCGTCCTGATTTTTTTTTGTGCTTTTGAACAACATCGCGCGCTTGCTCTTTGGCCGTTTGCGCAAGCAGATATAAATTTGAAAGCGCATTGATCAACTCCTGCGGCGCATTGGCTCCTTGCACGGCGGCTGGCATCACCAGTACCGGAATGTGGGGAACCCGTCGCTGCAAAGTTGTGATGACATCGTGCAAAGCAGCAGCGCCAAGGGAAGTCACGACGCCTATCCCACGCGGTATCATGGGTAGCACTTGCTTGTCTGCAGAATTGAACAAACCTTCCTCGTCGAGCTTGGCCTTAAGCTTGAGGAACTGCTCAAACAGGGCACCCTGCCCAAGCGGCCGCATGCTTTCGGCAATTAATTGCAGTTCGCCACGCGCTTCATACACCCCCAGATGACCGCGCACCTCAACCAGTTCACCGTCTCTCGGGGCAAAGTCCAGCAAATTTGCTGCTCGGCGAAACAGGGCGCAGCGAAGTTGCCCACTTTCATCTTTGAGAGAAAAGTAGCAATGTCCGCTGGACACACGAGAAAATCCCGAAATCTCTCCACGCACGACTACCGGATTAAACCTGGCTTCCAACGCCACGGCGATCGCTCGACACAAGGCGCCGACCTGCCAGACTTGTGACGCCGTAGGGGTTAAATCGAGAGAAGGCATAGACATATAAGGCAGATTCCACAGGCTCAAATGTGCAAATTACTCACAAATAAATTCATTTCATGGGCTGTCAATCAGCGGGCCCGGAATCGCTCCATTGCGCGGTGCAAGTCATTGATTTCAATGCTTATTTCCCTGCCTGATTTGTCATCGATCTGTCACAAGACAGGCCCACTGTGGCTTGCCGACACTTTTCAACCTACTTCCTCACAAAGTTATCCACACATTTTGTGTGTGAACCGACAACCCGCCATGCTTGCGCATAAAATTAAACAGCGTCGCGTAGTCCATAATTGCGTGATAGTTCATCTGCGCGGAGATTCCATTTGTTTTCAATCATACAAGCCGCAGGCTGGCCGATTTGGCCACTGGTAGCCTGCTCCATCCTGGCATTGGCCCTCGTCATTGAGCGCTTCATCAGCCTCCAGACGGCCAAAATTGCACCGCCGAAATTGCTGGAAGAGGTTTTTATCATCTCGCGTGCCTTGGTACCCACACCAGAAGTAGTAGCTCAGCTGGAGCGAAACTCAGCACTGGGAGAAGTGCTTGCAAGCGGCTTTCGAGCCCTCAATAACAACCCGCGTTGCAGCGAAGACGAACTTCGTTCTTCCATGGAAGGAGCGGGTCGCACGGTTGCACAGCGGCTGGAGCGCTACTTGAGTGCGCTGGCCACGATCGCATCAGCCGCACCACTGATGGGCTTGTTCGGCACCGTGGTGGGCATGATTGAGATATTTGGTTCACAAAGTGCGGCAGGTGGCGCCACTGGTGGCAACCCAGCGCAATTGGCGCATGGTATTTCTGTTGCGCTGTACAACACCGCTTTCGGTCTGATTGTGGCGATCCCGTCATTGATTTTCTGGCGCTATTTTCGAGCTCGTGTCGACAACTACCTGCTAACACTGGAACTCGCGTCTGAACGGCTGTCGCACCATCTCATTACGCTGCGCAAGTGAAAAGCGATAAATCATGAATTTCCGACACCGGGTACGCGAAGAACCTGAAATCAATTTGATTCCGTTCATAGATGTTTTGCTTGTCGTGCTGATTTTCTTGATGTTGTCCACCACCTACAGCAAATTTACCGAACTTCAGCTCACGTTGCCTGTTGCCGATGCCGAAACTCAACGCGACCGTCCGAAGGAGGTTTTGGTTACCGTGACCAGCGACGGTGTTTATGCGGTCAACCAGGTTCAGGTAGCCAGTCGTAGCGTTGACGACTTGGCGGCGGCCCTGCTTGCCAGCGCCAAGGCGGGCAAGGAGTCGGTGGTGATCATCAGTGCTGATGCCAATGCCAAACACCAAGACGTGGTCACGGTGATGGAAGCGGCGCGACGTTCAGGTCTCACACAAATTACTTTTGCCGCGCAATCCTCGACCCAGGCCGGGACACGGTAAATCGATGTCTTGGGCGACGCGGCATTTGTCGTTGCAGTCCGCACTGAGTCGTAGCTGGTCGCATCGCGGTCCACTGGCCTGGCTTTTGTTGCCGGTAGCGCTTCTGTATGGCGCACTGGCCAAGTTCAGACGCTACTTGTATCAAAGCGGTTTTTTCAAGATTCAGCGCGTGCCTGTGCCAGTCATTGTTGTGGGCAATGTTGTCGCTGGGGGATCCGGCAAAACACCCGTCGTGATGGCACTGGTTCGGCATCTGCAGTCCCGCGGTCTGCGTGTCGGCGTGGTCTCACGCGGCTACGGTCGGCGGGCAAGGGATTGTCGTGAAGTACTGCCAACCAGCACCATTTCGGACGTCGGCGATGAACCGGCACTGATTCAGCGCATAACATCAGCCAACGTTTTCGTGGCACCCCGTAGATTTGAAGCAGCTTGTCGCTTGTTGTTGCGCTATCCGGACACGCAGGTCATTGTCTGCGACGATGGTCTGCAACACCTGGGGCTGCACCGCAACCTGGAGATTTGTGTTTTTGACGATCGCGGGGTTGGCAATGGCTATTTGCTGCCTGCCGGGCTGTTGCGCGAACCCTGGCCGCGCGCCGTTGATCTGGTGCTTCACACCGGCGCCAACCCGGCGTTTACAGGCTTCACCGCTCAAAGGTCGCTGGCTGCGCTGGCGCGACGAGGAGATGGCAGCGAGATCGCGTTGGAGGATCTGACACATTCGCACGAAAAGCCGCTGCTGGCAGTCGCCGCCATCGCCAAACCAGAAGATTTTTTTGCCATGTTGCGCGCTCAGGGCTTGCGACTGACCCGCACTATCGCCTTACCTGATCACTACGATTTTACTGATTGGTCAAGTGACGGATACGCAGGCTACACCATCATTTGCACTGAAAAAGATGCCGTCAAGCTATGGCAACGACGGGTCAACGCATTGGCAGTACCGCTCATATTCGTGCCTGATCCGGCCTTCATGGCACAACTCGATACGCTGCTGTCAGGTTTGCTGGCGTCGCAATTGAACGCCACGCTATCATCTGCCCATGGACACAAGACTTCTTGAACTGCTGGTTTGCCCGGTCACCAAAGGGCCTCTGGAATACAACCGCGAGAAGCGGGAATTGACGTCCCGCAGTGCGCGTCTGGCTTATCCGGTACGGGACGGCATTCCCATCCTGCTGGAGAGCGAAGCTCGTACTCTGACAGACGAGGAACTCGGGCTTTGAATTTCACGGTTCTGATTCCGGCGCGGCTGGCCTCGACCCGTCTGCCCGGCAAGCCACTGGCAGATATTGGCGGCGTACCCATGGTGGTGCGGGTTGCCCGGAGAGTCACACCCCTGGCGAACCCATCGGGCACAGTCAGGGTCGTAGTGGCTGCTGACGGCCCGGAGATCATCGCCGCCTGTCGAATTCACCACATTGAGGCCGTGCTGACCCGCGCTGACCACCCGTCAGGCAGTGATCGTCTGGCCGAGGCATGCCAATTGCTGGGTCTCGGTGGTGATGAGATCGTTGTGAATGTCCAGGGCGACGAACCGCTGATTGATCCGTCTTTGGTCGGCGCAGTAGCGCAACTGCTCATCGGTCAACCCGACGCCAGCATGAGCACGGCGGCCCATGCCATTGAAACGCTGGCGGATTTCACCAATCCCAACGTCGTCAAAGTCGTGCTGGATGCCAGAGGAACAGCCATGTACTTCAGTCGCTCACCCATTCCGCATTGGCGCGACGGGCCCGACTGTCTGCCCACTCCGGCACCGTTACGGCACATTGGAATCTACGGCTACCGGGTCAGCTTTTTGCGGCAGTTCCCCAAGCTGGCTCGGGCACCCCTGGAGGTGACGGAAGCATTGGAACAATTGCGGGCCATGTGGCATGGACACAGGATTGCCGTTCACATAGCCGCCAAGGCACCCGGTCCCGGAGTCGATACACCCGAGGACCTGGAGCGGGTGCGTCGGCTGTTCGGCTCTTGAGTTGCCGGGGGCGTAAACCAGCCAGCGGCTACGGCATGCTATTCTTGCAGAAACAAAACGCTGCATTAACCATAGAGTAAGCAGGGACATGCGAGCTAATTTTTATCGATTGCAAGGACAACCATGAGACTCATTCTGTTGGGCGCACCGGGCGCTGGCAAAGGAACGCAAGCCACCTTCATCTGCCAGAAATACAGCATTCCACAAATCTCCACGGGCGACATGCTGCGCGCCGCCGTCAAAGCCGGCACCGCACTGGGCATCGAAGCCAAGAAAATAATGAGTTCGGGCGGCCTAGTCAGCGACAACTTGATCATCAACCTGGTGAAGGAACGCATTGCCCAACCCGATTGCGCGGCCGGTTTTCTGTTTGACGGATTTCCACGCACCATTCCGCAGGCAGAAGCCATGAAAGTCGCGGGCGTCAAGCTCGATTTTGTGCTGGAAATTGACGTTCCGTTTGATGCCATCATCGAGCGCATGAGCGGGCGCCGGTCACATGCCGCATCGGGTCGCACCTACCACGTCAAGTTCAACCCACCGAAGGTCGCGGGGTTGGACGACATGACGGGTGAAGCCCTGATACAGCGCGATGATGACAAACAAGAAACCGTCAAAAAGCGCCTCGACGTTTACAACGCGCAGACGCGACCGCTGGTGGAATACTATGCCAACTGGGCCAAAGCCGACCCAGCCAATGCGCCGAAGTGTCGCGTCATCAGCGGCACCGGTAGCGTAGAAGAAATCACGGCCAGCGCGTTTGAAGCGCTGGCCAATTGATCATTCGGTGATCGCCACCGCATCCAGAACAAGCAAGAAGCAGTTCAGTATCTGGCGCTGCCTGGCGTACGTGGAAACGGAATCACATCGCGCACATTGGAAAGACCGGTAACATACGCCACCGTACGCTCGAACCCAAGTCCAAATCCGGCGTGGGGAACGCTACCATAGCGACGCAAGTCCCGGTACCAACCATAAGCACTCTTGTCAAGACCGGCGGCCTCCAGACGCGCGTCAAGAACGTCGAGCCGTTCCTCACGCTGGCTACCGCCAACGATCTCTCCAATTCCAGGTGCCAGCACATCCATCGCTGCCACCGTTTTGCCGTCGTCACTTAGGCGCATGTAAAACGCCTTGATCTCCTTCGGGTAGTTCATTAGCACAACGGGGCCACCTACGTGCCTCTCGGCGAGATAGCGCTCATGTTCGCTTTGCAGGTCAATACCCCATTTCACCGGGTATTCGAACTGATGCCCGGAACTTTCCAGGACTCTGATGGCCTCGGTGTAGTCCATGCGCACGAACTCACGTTCGACCATGCCCTGAAGCTTGGCGATCACGCCCTTTTCGATCCGGTCCTCGAAGAAAGCCATATCGTCGGCACGCTCGGCGAGCACCGCCTTGAAGATGTACTTGAGAAGAGCCTGTGCCAAATCGGCATTGGCTGACAGGTCCGCAAAAGCAATTTCAGGTTCAACCATCCAGAACTCGGCAAGGTGTCGGCTGGTGTTGGAGTTTTCCGCACGGAACGTGGGGCCGAAGGTGTAGACCTTGGACAGGGCCATGCAATAGGACTCAACATTGAGTTGTCCGGACACTGTCAGGAATGCCTCGCGCCCGAAAAAGTCCTGCGAAAAGTCCACCTTTCCCTCCGCCGTGCGTGGTGGATTCAATGCATCCAGTGTCGACACGCGAAAGAGTTCGCCCGCCCCTTCGGCATCGGAGGCCGTAATGATCGGCGTGTTGACCCAAAGAAATTCGTTTTCACTGAAGAACCGGTGGATCGCCATGGCCAGCGTGTGTCGCACCCGTGCGCTGGCGCCAATCACGTTGGTGCGCGGGCGCAAGTGCGCCACCTCGCGCAGGAACTCCATGGTGTGCGGCTTGGGCTGGATCGGATAAGTGTCCGGATCGTCGACCCAGCCGACAACCCTGAGTGCGGTCGCGTGCATTTCGAAAGCCTGGCCTGCGTTAGGTGAGGATACGATCGTTCCGGTCGCCTCGACTGCACAACCCGCAGTGAGTTTCTGCACTTCGCTGACGTAATTGGCCAGTGCCGCGGGAACGACGACCTGTACCGGGTGGAAGCATGAGCCATCGGACACATGGACAAATGACAGGCCCGCCTTGGAGTCGCGTCGGGTGCGAACCCAGCCGCGAACGATGACTTGCTTATCTGAAGGCGCGCGTCCGCAAAGGATGGCATGGCAGGAAAACGAAATCATCTGGATGTCCGTCAAGTGAAGGTTACGAATTTTATCGCTTGCAATTTTTTTTAAACTGGTTAAAAATACAGTTACTGGATATCAAGACAGTGTGTATAGACCGACAGTAAGACCAACCGTACTTCAAAGGAGTCGCCATGCTTGAAAGCCCCAAACTCACAGCCCGCCAGCAACAGATTCTGGATCTTATCCAGAGCGCCATTGCACGCACCGGTGCACCACCGACGCGGGCAGAGATCGCCACTGAATTGGGCTTCAAGTCGGCCAACGCTGCCGAAGAACACCTGCAGGCACTGGCGCGCAAAGGAGTGATTGAACTGGTCAGCGGCACCTCGCGCGGTATCCGCCTTAAAAGTGACGCGTTGCGCTCCATCAATGAATCCCGTAACAAGCAATACTCTTTCCAGCTACCCAGTTTGGCCCAGTTGGCTTTGCCATTGATCGGACGAGTCGCAGCAGGTTCTCCCATTCTCGCGCAAGAGCACATCGACCAGACCTACTACCTTGAAAGCAGCCTCTTCCAGCGCAAGCCCGACTATCTGCTCAAAGTGCGCGGCATG